>URPT01000148.1 GCA_900549845.1 uncultured Veillonella sp.
CTATAAGTTCTCCTACCAATGAAGATGTAAATGCAGTAAGAGGGGAGGGCACACACTAATGGCGATTGTATTAGATAATATTACTTATACCTATGGTGTAGGTACTCCATTTGAAAAGACAGCCCTTCACGGTGTATCTCTTACTGTTGAAAACGGTGAGTTTTTAGGCATCATTGGTCATACCGGCTCTGGTAAATCTACCTTTGTACAACATTTAAATGGCTTATTACACCCTACAACAGGAACGGTTACCGTTAATGGCGTAGATATTAGTGCTTCTACGGAGGAAGCTAAAAAGATGCGCCATAAGGTAGGCATGGTTTTCCAATATCCAGAACATCAGTTGTTTGAAGAAACTATTGCTGAAGATATTGCTTTTGGTCCTAAAAATTTAGGCCTCAGTGCTGATGAAGTAGATGAACGGGTACGGGAGGCAATGAAATTTGTAGGTCTTGATTACGACACCTACGCAGAGCGCTCTCCATTCCATCTATCTGGTGGACAAATGCGCCGTGTTGCCATCGCTGGTGTAGTGGCTATGAATCCAGATTTCCTAGTCCTTGATGAGCCATCTGCAGGCCTTGACCCATTTGGTCGTGAAGAAATCTTTGAAGAGATCATTCGACTTCATAAAGAAAAGGGGATTACAGTAATCCTTGTATCTCACAATATGGAAGATATTTCGCGCATGGCATCTCGCCTTGTAGTCCTTGATAAAGGTCGCATCGTTCTCGATGGAGAGCCGATGGATATCTTTAATAATCATCGTGATGAATTACAGGCTGTTGGTGTAGACGTACCACCAGTATCCGTAACTATGGAGTATTTGCGTGAACAGGGACTAGATGTATCTAACCGTGTATTATCCGTAGATGATGCAGTACAAGCCATTCTAGAAGGAGGTAGCCATGTTAAATAACATTACTATTGGGCAATACTTCCCAGGAAACTCCTTCTTGCATCGCATGGATCCTCGTGCCAAGATTATTGCCACAACTATCTTTGTGGTAGCTATTTTCCTAGCAAATTCTCCTCTTGCGTATGGCTTGGTAGGGGCATTTACCATCTTTGCTATGCTGTTATCAAGATTGCCATTACGCTTGATGTGGTCAGCTATTAAACCACTTTGGATTATCATTGTATTTACTATGGGTATTCATATCTTTACGACCCCAGGTAATTCACTTTTTCAATGGGGCATTATCAATATTACAGATCAAGGCTTAGCTATGGGTCTACAAATGGCGGCACGATTAATCTTTTTAATCTTGTTCTCCTCCCTATTGACCTATACGACATCACCAATTCGTTTGACCGATGGTATTGAGCATTTGCTAAACCCATTTCGTTGTATTGGTGTACCTGCTCATGAATTGGCTATGATGATGACCATTGCATTGCGTTTCATTCCTACTTTATTGGATGAAACAGATCGTATTATGAAAGCTCAATCTGCTCGTGGTGCAGACTTTGTAACAGGGTCTATCATTCAACGGGCAAAAAATATGGTACCTTTATTGGTTCCTTTATTCATCAGTGCATTTAGACGTGCTGATGAACTGGCTATTGCTATGGAAGCGCGTTGCTATCGAGGTGGCGTAAATCGTACGCGTATGAAGGAACTACAAGTTACTTATGTTGATTATATTGGCGTCGGTGCAGTAATTTTGATTACCATTGTACTCATTGCATTGTGGTGGTTAGGTCTATGAGAAATATACGAATCATAGTTGCTTATGATGGCACTGATTTGGCAGGTTATCAGAAGCAACCTGATGATAAGGGCTTAACCGTACAAGGTTGCTTAGAATATGGATTGTCCAAAATTTGTAATGAACCTATACAAATCTATGGAGCTTCTAGAACAGATGCAGGGGTACATGCGAAGTTTCAAGTATGTACGTTCCAAACATCTGGATCTATACCAGCAGAAAACATTCCTCGTGCTATGATTGCACATATTCCAAAGGATATCGTTGTTCTTGAAGCTGTGGAAATTCCACTCGATTGGAAGCCTCGATGGAATATATATGGTAAAGAATATGTATATACCATTCATAATCAGCTCATTGCCAATCCTTTGACAAAACGCTACCATTGGCATGTTAAGAAGCCTCTTAATATCGACCTCATGCAAGCTGCAGGCAATGAATTGTTAGGTACTCATGATTTTACAACCTTAAAGGGGACGAATTCAACGCCCGCTGATCCGGTAAAAACAATTATAGGAATTCATGTAGAGGCAGAAGGCTCTCATGTTACCATTTCTGTAGTAGGAGATGGGTTCTTATACCACATGGTTCGCAATATTGCAGGGCTCCTCGTCGATGTAGGCCTTGGAAGACGCAAGGTGGAGGATATTAAGGGATATTTAGCCGCTAAAGATCGTCGTGTTATAGGTAAAACGGCGCCAGCCCAAGGGTTATGTTTAGAGGAGATTTTCTTTACGGAAGAACGTCAGCAAGAGGTGTTACAGAATAAATATTCTATATAATTTTGTATAGACTGCATTCTCCTAGAATTTATTTAAAACGATAACTATTAATACTAAAAGGATACTACTTAGCATGTAGTATCCTTTTTTCTTATAATTTTTAGTTATAATGCCTTAATTTATACCTATTATTATGTGAAATGATACATTGTAAACCCAATATATACATGATACAATGACGATATGGACAGGTTCGTACTATAAAACATTAACATAGTAAGGTAGACTCTTGTCAGCAGTGTAATTTTTATCCTAAGGAGGGTGAATCTCTTGCAAAAACGTAAAGATTTTATCTGGAAAATGGGCGGCCAACAAGGTGAAGGTATCGAGAGTTGTGGCGAAATCATGGCGACAATCCTCGCTAAAGAAGGTTATTCCTTGTATAGCCAACGTTTATTTGCATCTCGTATCAAAGGTGGTCATACTACATTCGCATTGCGCGTTGCATTAGAACAAGTTATGTCCATTGGTGAAGGCGTAGACTTCTTGCTTTCTCTTGATCAAGAAACAGTTGATATGCATGGTTCTGAAGTTCGTGAGGGCGGTTACATCATCTGTGACAGCAAAGTAAATCCTGACTTCTCTAAATTTGAAGGTACAAAGGTTAATTGCTTGTCCTTGCCAATCTCTGAAACCGCAATGAAACAAGGTTCCTTGTTGATGCGTAATATCGTAGCACTTGGTATGTCTGTAGCACTTCTTGGTTTTGATACTAAGATGTTTAAAGATGCGATTGCTGCTAAATTTGCGAAAAAATCCCAAGAAATCGTGGATAAAAACTTAGCTGCCTTTGACGATGGTCATAGCCTTGTAATGGAAAAATTGGGCGATGTGGAAATCGATACATTGCCAGCTCCTGGTAAGAAAGATCAAATGTTCTTATTAGGTAACGAAGCATGTGCTCTTGGTGCTATTGCTGCGGGCTCCCGTTTCATGGCATCATATCCTATTACGCCCGCATCCGAAGTTATGGAATACATGATTAAAACTATGGATAAGTTGGGCTCAACTGTTGTTCAAACAGAAGACGAAATCGCAGCATGTATGACAGCTATGGGTGGTGTATACGCAGGTGTTCGTGGTTTCACATGTACTTCTG
>URPT01000149.1 GCA_900549845.1 uncultured Veillonella sp.
TTGTACGAGAATATCGTTAACACTCATAGCTACGCAGTCTTGGCCAATAGTATCATGCTTATCCATCATGATAGCAAGGCGCAATTTGGTGCCTACCCCATCTGTACCAGATACGAGCATAGGGTCAGACATAGAGTGACCAGCTAAGGAATAGAGGCCCCCAAAACCACCTAAATCACCAACAACACCTGGTGTATAGGTGCGTTTCACGGATTCTTTCATCAATTCTACAGCACGATTACCTGCATCGATATCAACGCCTGCATCGCGATAGGTTAAACTAGTTTTATTCGAGCACATATTTGACCCCTTCCTCTTGTTCCGCAGGAACCTCTACACTGTAATCACCATTAAAGCAAGCAAAACATAAGTCATTAGGCGCTACATCAGATACAGCGCGACACAAGCCTTCTCGAGATAAATAATGCAATTTATCAGCATGAATATAGTCTTTGATTTCATCTACTGTATGTGTAGCAGCAATGAGCTCCTTGCGCACCGAAGTATCAATGCCATAGTGACAAGAATATTCAATGGAAGGAGAGCTAACGCACATGTATACCTCTTTGGCGCCCGCTTCTTTTAGCATCTTAACGATGATGCCACTCGTAGTGCCGCGTACGATGGAGTCATCAATGAGCACAATACGTTTGCCGCTAACCACATGAGGTAGTGGGTTTAGTTTCATGCGAACAGCTAACTCCCGTTCCTCTTGGTTTGGTTTAATGAAAGTACGACCGCTATATCGGTTTTTCACTAACCCTTCTGCAAACGGTATCCCCGATGCACGAGCATAGCCTAGTGCAGCTGTAGTACCAGAATCAGGAATAGACATGACAATATCTGCATCATATTTTGTTTCGTTATATAGCTCACGGCCCATATTGAGGCGGGATTGATAAACCGATTGACCATCAATATGGCTATCGCCACGTGCAAAATAGATATATTCAAAAACACAAAGCTTTTTATCGATTTTTTCTGGTTCTGCATAGATAACGCTACGCACACCTGAATCATCGATGATTACCATTTCGCCTGGATCTATGTGACGAATAAACTCGGCTTTAATAGCATCTAATGCACAACTTTCACTAGAGAGAACATAACCATTTTCAGTTTTCCCTAAGCACAGAGGTCTAAAGCCTTGTGGGTCGCGTACACCTACCAAGGAGTCATTTGTGGTAATCACAAGAGAAAAGGCACCTTCTATTTGACGCGCCGCATCAGCAATGCGTTCTGCTTGCGTTTCTGCTTTAGAACGAGCAATGAGGTTTACGATAACCTCAGAGTCCATAGTCGTTTGGAAAATAGAACCATCCGCTTCAAGGCGTTTGCGAATGGCTAAGGCATTCGTTAAATTACCATTATGAGCTACCGCAATTTGACCACCTTGATAGTGAATTACCAACGGTTGGATATTGCGCGGATTATTGGAACCTGTTGTAGAGTACCGTACATGACCAGTCCCCATATGGCTTGGTAAGGATGGCAATTCTTTAATGGCCTCAGTCAACAAGCCCATACCTTTTTTTAGTTCTACATCATGACCATCTGTAACGGCAATGCCCGCGCTTTCTTGGCCACGGTGTTGGAGTGCAAAGAGCCCCCAATATACATAGCGTGCTACATCAACGGTTCTATCATAGACACCGAATACACCACACTCTTCATGCCATTTATCAAAAACAGGATCGTAGTTCATTGTGCCCCCTTAGGCGCGTTCGCCAGTAAGACGGAATAACATTTCCTTGTATGCTTCTTCAATATTGCCAAGATCGCGACGGAAGCGGTCTTTGTCGAGTTTTTCACCTGTTGTAGCATCCCAGAAACGGCATGTATCAGGAGAGATTTCATCGCCTAATAATACTTCACCATTGTGTGTACCAAATTCTAGTTTAAAGTCTACAAGGGTTACATTTTTTGTAGCCAAGAATTTTTTCAAAATATCATTTACTTTTAAAGTGATTGTAGAAATTACATCAAGTTGTTCTTGAGTAGCCCAACCAAGTGCTGTGATTTGGGATTCATTGGCAAATGGATCGCCTAATTCATCATTTTTGTAGCAGAATTCAAGGATTGGATGTTTAAGAGGAGTACCTTCTTCAATGCCAAAGCGTTTAGCCATGGAACCTGCTGCAATGTTACGAACGATAACTTCAAGAGGAATGATATCTAGCGTAAGCACGGTTTGATTACGATCATCTTCGCGACGAACAAAGTGAGTTGGTACACCTTCTTTTTTCAACAATTCAAAGAAGAAAGAAGAAATTTTGTTGTTCAATACACCCTTACCAAGGATAGTATCATGTTTCTCACCGTTAAATGCAGTAGCATCATCTTTATAATGAACGATGTACTCGTCTTTGTTATCTGTTTGATATACTTGTTTTGCTTTACCTTCGTACAATAATGTTAATTTTTCCAAGTCGATGTTAGCCATGATGTGTCTCCTTTATCATAATGAATGATACAAACTATATATGGATATGTAATAAAAGAATTATGCTTACTTTATGAGCAATGTAATCTGTAACGAGTTATAAGATTATAATTTAATAGCGCCTTGTAGCTCTGCATTATCTGCTAATACTTTTTCGGCCATATCTTTACGATACTGTACATATTGTTCTTTCAATTCTTTGTTGAAAGCTGCTCCAATTTGTACGGCAAATAGTGCTGCATTTTTTGCACCATCTACAGCCATAGTCGCCACTGGCATACCAGATGGCATTTGAACAATAGCAAGCAAGGAATCGATACCTTTTAAGGCTGTTGCATTAAGAGGAATACCGATAACAGGTAATGTAGTAAAGCTGGCTACTACGCCAGGTAGATGAGCTGCTGCACCAGCACCAGCGATAAAAGCGATAGCCCCTTCATCTTCAAGTCTTGTAACAAAGTCTTTTACAGCTTCAGGTGTACGGTGAGCTGAAGCGATTACCATTTCATAAGGAATGTTGAATTCATCAAGTATGGCAGATGCCTTTTTCATTGTGTCTAGGTCAGACTTGCTGCCCATAATAATACCGACCTTCATAGATCCTCCTAATAAAAAAGCCCAGCCGAAATAGACTGGGAAAAATGCGCACAAATAGCCTCCGTAGACTTGCGTTGAGTTTGTTGATTTGCATAGTTCACGGTGCTACCTCCTTCTTGTACACAAATTGTAACACCTAACATTTACAAAATCAACATTATTTTCGAATATTTTTTAATTAATTATTTTTATCATTCGTTATATTCCGAACTTTTAGAAAGAATTAAATTCAATTATATCGACGTTATTCAAAATATATGATTAGAAATATATACTCATTTTTACAAAACTACATATACTATTAAACTCAGCTCTTTCAAAGCATTAATGTATATTTTACCAAAAATAAAAAGAGGGTATCCCACCTTTAGAGATAGGATACCCTCTTCTAATTAATTTCCGAACATTACGGTCCTTAATCTGTATTTGTTATTGGCTCTGTCACAACAAATGGTTGATTTTTGACGAGAAATAGCGTATAATAATAG
>URPT01000150.1 GCA_900549845.1 uncultured Veillonella sp.
CAGACTTTGTAAATCCAGATTTCGGTAAACTTGCTGAAGCTGCTGGTATCAAAGGTGTGAGCATTCATAACTCTAGCGAAGTTGATGAAAAAATCATGGAAGCCCTTAACCATAATGGCCCAGTCATCGTTAATGTTCGCGTAGATAAACAAGAACTTGCTATGCCTCCTAAAATTGCTTACCAACAAGCTAAAGGCTTCAGCAAATACTTGATCAATGCAATCCTTGATGGTCGCGGTACAGAACTAAAAGAAATGGCCAAAACAAACTGGATGAAATATAAATCCTTATACTAAAACCTGCCAAATATTCAAAATCTGTCAAATAAATAAACTGCAAAACTTTCAAAAAAGAGGTGTCATCATTTGATGACACCTCTTTTTGAAATTAATTTTAATCATATACTGTTATAAAACCTTCAGTCCATCCCCTTAAATTAAGAGTGATAGTATCTATTCCTAAACACTCTATACCATGTACTTTAAATATATCCCAGGTTTTATACCACTCTATTGCTTTCTCTGCATATTTTAAAGTACTAAATAAACCTATGTATCCTGAACATGTATAATAATCATCTATATCATAATCATACCAAACACCATAAATTTTGTTGTTTATAATTTCATAACCAACATCAACACCTATATGCGCACAATCATTTAAATAATGAGTTGTTATCGAAAATGAATCATCAGCTAAATTAGAAAAACCTATCAAATTTTTTGACTCAGTTAATGCCTTTTCTGCTAATGATAATTTAGAAAAAAAGCCTAAGCCAAAATACTCTGTATATGGTAACTCATTATTCTTTTTATAGTGAGCTACAGCTTCATATATTGGAACTCTCATAATTCACCAACTTGCTATAATATAAACACAATAAATATCATACTTTAATTATTTTTATCTATAGTAATCGTCCTCGTAATCGTCTTTATACCGTATTGCATCTAGATCTGATGGAGATAATATATTTCCTTCTTCATCAACATATTCTCGAAATTCGTTAAAGTATACACCTGGAATATCTGATTCTTCTAACTCAGGTACATCCTCTGGCTCAATATCCCAAAATTCAATCTCTATGGGTTGATTTTGTCGTTCCTTAGTAATATTAGATTCACTTCTATTATCTTTTGATTTTATGTTAGGTTCTTTAGTAATATCACTATCTGATGAATTAATTCCTAGAAATTTCAATAATCCACTTATCATTACACAACACTCCCTTGTACCAATGATATATCAATTGTATTGTATCAAAATATATAAAAATAAGCACTATATCACCTTTTGGGTATATAGTGCTTATTTTATATTTAATGCTTATCTTGTAGTTTATTATGCCCCAAAGAGTGACATTTGTTCGTCTTCAGGTAGTTCACCACAGCATTTGAGTTCTTTCATTAGATCAATGATGGTGTTAGATACTTTACAACGACGTTGCAAGTCTTTTAGAGATGTAAACGGACGTTCTTCTCGTTCAGCTACGATAGCATCAGCCACTGTTTCACCTAGAGAATCAATAGCTAAGAATGGTGGCAATAAGGCACCATCTTTAATGCTAAAGCGTCTAGCTTCAGAGTGTTGAATATCTACATTGATAAAACGATAGCCCCGTTGGTACATTTCCATAGATACTTCTAAGGCACTCATAAGGTCCTTATCTTTAGGACTGGCACCACGATCGAGGGCCTTAATACGATTGAACTCAGTCATTTGCGTTTTAAGGTCACCCGTCATAATGCGCAAATCGAAGGCCTTCGCTCGAATGGAGAAATATGCTGCATAGAATGCCAATGGATGGTATACCTTAAACCAGGCAATGCGGAATGCCATCATTACATAAGCAACCGCATGAGCCCGTGGGAATAGATAGGAAATCTTTTTACAAGATTCAATAAACCATTCAGGAATATTATTTTCACGCATCTCTGCTTCAAATTCCGTCGTGGCTTGACCTTGTTTATTCCGTTTTTCAATACCCTTTCCTTTACGTACGTTTTCCATTACGAAGAAACTATGCTTTCGATCCATACCGCGATGGATTAAGAAGTTCATTACGTCATCACGGGTAGAAATGGCTTCGTTCAATTTACAAGTACCATTTTTAATGAGGTCTTGCGCATTATCGAGCCATACGTTTGTACCATGAGAGAAACCAGAGATACGAACTAAATCAGAGAATGTTTGCGGACGAGAGTCTTCAAGCATGCCCCGTACGAACTTCGTACCACATTCTGGCACAGCCAAACTGGCTACTTGGTCACCTTGTAATTGTTCAGGTGTTAAACCAATCCCCTCTGTAGAGGAAAACAAGCTCAATGTCTTTGGATCATCAAATGGTATTGTCTTAGCATCGATACCTGTCAAATCCTCTAGCATACGAATGATAGTAGGATCATCATGGCCAAGAATATCGAGCTTAGTCATACGGCCTTCGATAGAGTGATAGTCAAAGTGTGTTGTTAATACACCACTTTCCTTCTTATTCGCAGGATGCTGTATAGGCGTAAAGTGATGCACATCCATATCACGAGGACATACCATGATACCACCAGGATGTTGACCAGTAGTATTCTTTACATTCGTAAAGCCTTTTGCCAAATGTTCAAAGAAACCACTACGAGCTTGAATATCTCTTATTTCAGCGTACTTTTTAACATAACCAAAGGCTGTTTTATCAGCTATCGTACCGATGGTACCCGCTTTAAATACATTGTCACGTCCAAAGAGTTCTTCCGTATACTTGTGTGCCTTTGCTTGGTAGTCACCGGAGAAGTTAAGGTCAATATCTGGAACCTTATCACCTTCGAAACCAAGGAAGATAGCAAACGGAATATCATGACCATTTGTTTGTAACGCATGACCGCACTCAGGGCAGTCTTTACGAGGCAAGTCAAAGCCACCTGCATATTCGCCCTTTTCAAAGAATTCAGAATACTTACAATTAGGACATACATAATGTGGCGGTAATGGATTTACTTCTGTAATTTCAGACATGGTTGCTGCAAAGGAAGAACCTACAGAACCACGAGAACCTACAAGATACCCATCATCAAGAGATTTTTTTACTAGCTTATGAGCGATGTAATACAATACGCCGTAACCATTGGAGATAATACAATCTAATTCATAGTCTAGACGCTCTTGTACAACCCGTGGCAATGGATCACCATAAATGGCTTTCGCATTTCTATAACACATTTCTGTGAAAGCTTCATCGGCGCCTTCGATCTTTGGAGAATATGTGCCATCTGGAACTGGTTTAATATCTTCAATGCTATCATTAATTGCACGAGTATTAGTAACAACTACTTCATAGGCCTTTTCTTCACTTAAGTAAGGGAAGGATGCCAACATTTCATCGGTGGTACGTAAATGTAAATCTGGTTGTTCATCTGCATCTGGATAACCACAGGCAGTCAACATGATTTCACGGTAAATCTTTTCTTCTGGTGTTAAATAGTGAACGTCACACGTTGCACAAACAGGCTTATTTAATGCTTCCCCTA
>URPT01000151.1 GCA_900549845.1 uncultured Veillonella sp.
AGCACTAAACCCTAAGTGGAACCGTCGCCAATGCACTAAATTCAATGGTGTTCCTTACATCATCCAACGCGGTGCCGAAGCAGTGTACACAAAAGAAGGACGAGAACAAACTCGCGCTAACATTGCATACTACAAAGAAAATGCCCGCATCATCAAAGAAGGTCTTGAATCTATCGGCCTTACTGTATACGGTGGCGTTGACGCTCCATACATTTGGCTAAAAACTCCTGGCAACATGACTAGCTGGGAATTATTCGACATCTTGCTCGAACAAGTTCAAATCGTATCTACACCAGGCTCTGGCTTTGGTCCTCACGGCGAAGGCTACCTTCGTTTAACAGCTTTCGGTAGCCGTGAAAATACAATTCGCGCCGTTGAAAGAATTAAAACATTAAAATTCTAATAGGATACTCAATATAGGGTTTATCCCCTATAGAAAACTAATACCTATAGAGACAAAAAGACCGATTGCCCCTCTATAATAAGAGGTCAATCGGTCTTTTATATCTCTCATCAATTAATTCTATAGAAAAATATCAAATACCCTACTTTTGTGCTATAATAAAAATGTTAATAATTAAATTTCTCGATTTATATAGGAGGCTAATATGAGCAAAATTCGTATTGGTATCGTTGGCTACGGCAACTTAGGTCGTGGCGTTGAAGCATCCGTAAAATTACAACCTGATATGGAGCTTGTTGGTGTATTCTCTCGCCGTAAAGGCTTAGAAACAGTTTCTGGTGTTCCTACATATACTATGGAAGATCTACCAAACTTCAAAGGTAAAATCGATGTTATGGTTCTTTGCGGTGGTTCTGCAACAGACCTTATCGAACAAACTCCAATGGTAACAAAATACTTCAACTGTATCGACTCCTTCGATACACATGCACGTATTCCTGAACATTTCGCTAACGTAGACAAAGTAGCTAAAGAAGCTAAAACTGCTACATTGATTTCTTGCGGTTGGGACCCAGGCATGTTCTCTTTACAACGTGTATATGCTGAAAGCATCTTGCCTCAAGGCAAATCTTACACATTCTGGGGCCGTGGTGTTTCCCAAGGTCACTCCGATGCTATCCGTCGTATTGATGGTGTTCTTGATGCTCGTCAATACACTGTTCCTAAAGAACAATACCTTGAAGCAATCCGTAATGGTGAAACTCCAGACGTTGATGGCTACAAAGGTCACCTTCGTGAGTGCTATGTAGTGGCTGCTCCTGATGCGGACAAAGCTAAAATTGAAAACGAAATCAAAACTATGGAAAACTACTTCGTAGGTTATGAAACTGTAGTAAACTTCATTTCTCAAGAAGAACTTGATCGCGACCATAAAGGTATTCCACATGGTGGCTTCGTTCTTCGCTCTGGTGAAAGCACTGACGGCACACGTCATGTTGTTGAGTATTCCTTAAAACTTGACTCCAACCCTGAATTCACTGGCTCTGCACTTGTTGCTTATGCACGTGGTATCTACCGCCTTGCTAAACACGGCGGCACAGGTTGCTACACAGTATTCGACATTCCACCAGCTTGGATTTCCACTCATTCTGCTGAAGAATTACGAGCTCACTCTCTATAAGACACAAAATAAAATCCCACACTAGTGTGTGGGATTTTATCTACTTCTATGGTATACTACTTAGAAGAAGTGAGGCGTAGATGTTTTCCGGCGTCAGCTCTCACATCTCTTACTAGTTTGAAAATGTGGCCTGACACATCTAGAGGCCTCGACATCAATATATAATTTGTCGATTTCTATGTAAAGGGATTTAGTGACACTACTAGTCACCAATGTGACTAATGGTGTCACTTTTTTAGTACAAATTTATAGCATCTATATGATATAATATTTATTTGATAGAGTTTCTACGGAAGCTTTCACAAAGAACGAAATCAATTAGTTAATAAAAGGTGGTACCATGAGCACAAATTTAGAAGTAGGCATCGTAGGCCTTCCAAATGTTGGTAAAAGTACATTATTCAACGCCATTACTAAAGCGGGCGCTGAAGCTGCCAACTATCCATTCTGTACAATTGAGCCAAACGTAGGTGTAGTTGATGTTCCAGATAATCGTTTAGCTGTATTGGCTGAAATGTTTGGCTCCAAACGCATCCTCCCTGCAGCTATGCGCTTCGTAGATATTGCAGGCCTTGTAGAAGGTGCGTCCAAAGGCGAAGGTTTAGGTAATAAATTCCTTAGCCACATCCGCCAAGTAGATGCGATTGCACAAGTTATCCGTTGTTTCGATGACCCTAACATCACTCACGTTTCTGGCTCTATCGATCCAATTCGTGATATTGAAATCATCAACACTGAGCTCTGCCTTGCAGACCTTGAATCCGTAGAAAAACGTAAACAACGTATTGAAAAAATCGCTAAATCTGGTGACAAAGATGCGCGTGCTGAGTTACCATTACTAGAACGCATCATCGAAGGTCTAGGTGAAGCAAAACCAGTTCGTGCACAAGGTCTCGAAGAAGAAGAATTAGAAATGATCAAAGAGTTGACATTGCTTACAGCAAAACCATCTCTTTATGTAGCTAACATTTCTGAAGACGAAGTATCTGATTACTCTTCCAACGAATATGTAAAACGTGTTGAGGAATATGCGAAAAACGAAGGCGCTGGCATCGTTGTTGTTTCTGCTCGCATCGAATCTGAAATTGCTGAATTATCTGAAGAAGAATCTGCTGCATTCCTTGAAGATCTTGGCCTTGAAGAATCTGGCTTAACTAAACTTATCAAAGCAAGTTATGCACTCTTAGGTCTTATCAACTATTTCACTGCTGGTGAAATGGAAGCTCGTGCTTGGACAATTGTAAATGGCACAAAAGCGCCTCAAGCAGCTGGTAAAATTCACTCCGATATCGAAAAAGGCTTTATCCGTGCTGAAATCGTATCCTTCGATGACTTACAAGCTTGCGGTAGCCAAAATGCGGCTAAAGAAAAAGGCCTTGTACGCCTTGAAGGTAAAGACTACGTTATGAAAGACGGCGATGTAACACACTTCCGCTTCAACGTATAACACAAATTAATAACAAAAAACCAGTAAATCGATCGATTTACTGGTTTTTTTAATGCTACAAAATAGCTTTTATTTAATTTTATTTATCATCATTGCCCAATGCATTTTTAAGTCCACTAATCGCACCTTCTACAGCATCTTTAGCATCATCTGCAGTCTTTTTGATATCATCAACAACACTATCAGCAGCATCTTTTACTTTTGCTACTGTATTTTCAACAACGCCTTCTGCTTGCATTTGTTTGTCATCAGTTAATTTACCTGCATTTTCTTTTACTGCACCTTTAACTTGATCTAATTTATCTTCTAATGCCATAATTGTGACTCCTTCCTATTTAATCAAAATATTCATAAATCCCATCAAAAATACAGTATTTATGAATACTTTAGAACTGTTGTATATTTATAATATAGCATTCAATTCTAAAGGTTAAATGAAGAATTTCGATTTAGTTCTCATATATGATCTACTCAACTACT
>URPT01000152.1 GCA_900549845.1 uncultured Veillonella sp.
AGGGGACACCGGATTCCCGCATCTTTTCGTAAACCTCCAGCGCCAGCAGACGCAGCGGACCCAAATAAATGCCCTTGTACGCCGTGCGCAGACGCTGCAGCGCCTGATAGGTTTTACCGCAATTTGTCGGTCCTACATGCAAAATGAAATGCCGCTTCATTTCCAGTGCGCGCGGGAATTCCATTTCCGGCCGCGTCGGAACCATATCAATGATCTGGGAACGGATTCCGCTTTCCGCAAAATTTTTCAGAATGCTGCGCATCGGATGCTGACAGATTTCGCCCGGACGCTCGGTTCTTAAATATTCCAGAGCTTTTTCCGGATCATCAAAATTCTCATAAGCAGCTGTAGGAATATCATATTTTTTCATAAGATCCTTGGCAAATACCTTTGAGCCTTCTAGTTGAGCCGCCACTTTAGATGGTCCAAATACAGGAATGCCTGCCTTATTGAGTGCATCTGCTAGTCCTGCTACAAGAGGAGCCTCTGGACCAACAACGACTAAATCAACGTGATTATCTTTCAAAAAGCGAATTAAATGATCGCTTTGCTGCCAATCAATGCCGACTAGCTCTGCACAATCTGACATGGCCGCACTGCCAGGAATAGCATATACCTTTGTTACGCTAGGGCTGATGGACAATCGCCATGCCAATGCATGTTCGCGGCCGCCGTTACCGATTACACATACTTTCATAAGTCCTCCATCGACGCCTAAACGCCATCAAGTTCATAGTAGAAGAAATAGTTAGTAATTGTGCTTAACTATAAGCTAAATATCTCAACCGATTAATGTTTGAAGTGACGAATGCTTGTAAATACCATGGCAATACCTGCTTCGTCAGCAGCTTTGATGGATTCTTCATCGCGAATGGATCCGCCAGGTTGAATAATAGCTGCAATGCCATGTTTCGCCGCTGTTTCTACAGTATCGCCGAACGGGAAGAATGCATCAGATGCTAATACGGCCCCTTTTGCAGCTTCACCAGCTTGTTCAAGGGCAATCTTTGCAGAACCAACGCGATTCATTTGACCAGCCCCAACACCGAGGGTACGCTTTTCGTTAGAAATCAAAATGGCGTTGGATTTCACGTGTTTTACAAGCTTCCAAGCAAATTCAAGGGCTTTCCATTGTTCCTCTGTTGGTTGTACCTTCGTAACCACTTTATAGTGAGCGCGGTCTTCTTTGATATCATCCTCTGTTTGTACCAATAATCCACCAGAGACCTTTTTCACTGTTACTTGGCCTGACTCAGGTTTAGATAACTCGATAAGGCGAATATTCTTCTTCGCTTCAAGGATTTCTAATGCTTCTTTTGTGAAAGCAGGTGCCATAATGACTTCTAAGAAAATTTTGCTCATTTCTCCGGCAGTAGCAGCATCAACTTCACGGTTTAAAGCCACAATACCACCAAAGGCAGATACGGAGTCTGCTTCGTAAGCATTTACATAAGCATCATGCAATGTAGCTGCTGTAGCTGCACCACATGGGTTTGTATGCTTAATAATACATGCGGCAGGCTCTGTAAACTCCCACACCATATTCCAAGCTGCTTCCATATCTACGATATTGTTATAGGAAAGCTCTTTGCCATGGAGTTGTTTCAATGCGCCCATTCCATGAGCTTTACCGATTTCTTTGTAGAATGCCGCTTTTTGATGCGGATTTTCCCCATAGCGAAGGTCTGTTACCTTTTCATAAGCACTTAAATATTCTGGAGGTGTAGGACCTTCGTTTAAGATACTGCTCATGTAGTTAGCAATAGCTACGTCATAAGCTGCCGTATGAGCAAAGGCCTCTTTCGCTAGACCAAAGCGATATTCCTTAGGCAATTCACCATGTTCTTTAAGCATTGCTAAGATTTCACCATAATGGTTTGGATTTACTACAATACCTACGTACGCATGGTTCTTCGCAGCAGAACGCACCATGGTAGGACCGCCGATATCGATATTTTCAATGGCTTCCTCTAAGGATACATTTGGTTTTGCAATGGTTTCACGGAATGGATAGAGATTGACAACCACAAGGTCGATTGGTTCAATGCCATGATCTGCCATAGCTTTTTGATGTTCCGTATTATCACGGATAGCCAAAATACCACCATGAACCTTTGGATGTAATGTCTTTACACGGCCATCCATCATTTCAGGAAAACCAGTTAAAGATTCTACGGCTTTTGCTGCAATGCCTGCATCAGTAATCGCCTTAAGGGTACCGCCTGTGGAATAAATGGTTACACCTAATTCAACTAATCCCTTTGCAAAGTCTACAATACCTGTTTTATCAGAAACACTAAGTAATGCATTTTTAATCATGTAACGTCTTCCTTTGCTTACACATCAATCTTCAATATATACAACACGACCTTTTATAGTGAGCTTATCCTCACAAAATAGTCGCAACGCTTCTCTATACGTTTTATGTTCGATAGGTAACAATCTTTCGCTCAAAGTATCCTCTGTATCATCGGGTAGTACAGGCACCGTATTCTGCATAATGATTGGGCCCGTATCCATCCCCGCATCAACAAAGTGTACCGTACAGCCCGTAATTTTTACGCCTCCGTCAATAGCTTGTTGATGACCATGAAGACCTGGGAAGGACGGCAATAATGCAGGATGGATATTTAAAATCTTATGCTCATATCGTTCAATGAGCTTAGTCCTAACTATACGCATATAGCCTGCTAACACAATACCATCTACTTTATAGGGCTCTAAGGCATCTAATTGAGCCTCTTCAAAGCTAGCTTTAGAATCATAATCACTACGCTCTATGACAATGAGTGGAACATTCCAAGATTTGGAACGTTCTACAATACCGGCATCACCATGATCTGTAATAATGACAACAAATTCACCATTAATATAGCCTTCTTGCATGGCCTTATACAGTGCTTCACCATTAGAACCGCGACCGCTAGCAAAGAGAGCTAATCGCTTTTTTGAATTACGCATCGAACTCAGCCCCTTTAAGGACAACCGGACCATCACCACTTACGATATGGCCAATTTCATAAACCGCTTCACCACGGCTACCAAGATTTTCTTTAATCTTTTCTACATCGTTTTCATCAACGATGAGGATCATACCAATACCCATGTTGAAAGTGCGGTACATTTCAGGCCATGCTACATTGCCCCATTCTTGTAGTTTTGTAAATACAGGAAGTCTTGGCCATGTAGTAACGTTTACCTCTGCGGTCACACCCTTTGGCAATACACGAGGAATATTTTCATAGAAACCACCGCCTGTAATATGAACCATACCTTTTACAAGCTCTTGTTCAATCAACGGTAATACAGCTTTAGGATATAAACGAGTAGGCGTCAATAATTCTTCGCCTAAAGTTTTACCAAACTCTGGAATTTTTGTATCCATAGATAACTGTTTATGGTCGAATACAATTTTACGAACCAAGGAAAAACCGTTGGAATGGACACCAGAAGATGGCAAACCTAAAATGACATCGACCGCTTTAATACTTTCACCAGTAAT
>URPT01000153.1 GCA_900549845.1 uncultured Veillonella sp.
CATAAGGATCTCGTTTTTTTACAGTATCTATAAATCTTCTAACTAATACAACATATTTTATTGATTTATAAGTAAAAAGAAAACTAGTAATTGTCCACTCATGTCTTTCCATATCTTCTTTTAGTTGCTTGAATGTACTTAACATATTTCCCTCTCAAAAAAATATATAAATTATAAATACTGGAACTAAAAAATAATACTCATTATAACTATATAATTAATTTTTAATAGGCAAAGCCACTGCCTCAGCCGTAGGCTGTTTCCAATCATTCTTTACTTCGCTCGAATTCTTGGACATCCTTGCCCAGTGCTAATGCTTACTGCGTCACTTCGTTCCTAGTAAGCAAAGCCACTGCCTCAACATGCGCAGTCATTGGGAACATGTCCACCGGTTGAACTTCTTTGAGTTCATAGCCGTAGTGTGTAAGGATTTCAATGTCTCGAGCCATGGTGGCTGGGTTACAGGATACGTAGACAATGCGTTTTGGTTCCATGCCTGCTGCAGAGGTTAGTACTTCTTCTTTACAGCCTGCTCGAATTGGATCGAATACAATCACGTCTGGTCGTACGCCAGCTTTGTAGAGTTTTGGCATTTCTACAGCCGCATCAGCGACGATGAATTCTGTATTATCATAGCCATTGCGTTGGGCATTTTCACGAGCGTTAATAATAGCTGGTTCTACGATTTCAATACCTATTACATGTTTTGCCTTATGGGCCAAGAACAATGAAATAGTACCTGTACCACAGTACGCATCGATAACGGTTTCATCACCTTTAAGGTCCGCATACTCAAGAGCTTGGTCGTAAAGTACTGTAGTTTGTTCTGGATTAACTTGGAAGAATGAATGTGGGGACAATGTAAACTGTAAGTCCTTAATATGGTCTGTAATCGTCCCATCCCCATAGAGAATATTATTTTTAGGGCCTAAGATAACATTAGTACGCTTACCATTTACGTTATGAACAATAGTTTCTACTTGAGGAATTCGTTCTGTTAATTTTTCTACCCACTTCTCTTTATGCGGTAATTGTTCTGTTGCCGTTACAAGGATAATCATCCATCCAGATTGCCCAATGCGACCGATTACATGGCGCAATATACCTTTGCCTGTCTGTTCATCATAAGGTTCAATATCAAATTCTTTAGCGATTTGATAACATGCTTGAGCAATAATATTATTGCCTTCATCTTGAATAGGACAGTTTGTACCTTGCACGATATCGTGAGATCCCATCGCATAGAATCCCATTTGAATATTGCCTTTAGTACCGCCTACAGGCATTTGCATTTTATTGCGATATGCCCACGGCTCTTTAGGGCCTAATGCAGGTTTTACAAGGTCTGGATTTTGATGACCAATGCGTTCGATAACGTCCTTCACCTTTTGTGTTTTTAGTGAAAGCTGTCCTTCATAGGTAATATGTTGTAGTTGGCATCCCCCACAGAAGCCATAAAGATCACAACTAGCATCGATACGGTTCGGGGCCATTGTAACAAGCTCTAAGAGTCTACCTGTAGCATACGTCTTTTTCACCATGTCGATGACTACTTTTACAGTTTCACCAGGTAAGGCAAAAGGAACAAAGACAGTAAAGTCATCTACACGACCTACCCCTTCACCGCTGCTACCGATGCCATGAATAGTTACCAATACTTCATCACCAAACTTAACAGGCGCATTTAAAATAGCCTGTTGTTTTTTAGATAATTGGCCGTTTGTAGCTTGCTGTGAATTAGAGCGATTACTTCTTCTATGTTGTTTAGATTGTTTTTTACGAGATGTACGATTAGTACCGTTCATTACGCGTCTCTTTTCTTCCAAATTTTAATCATACCTGTCACAATAAGAACGAAGAATACAGTGCCGAATTTAACGAGTAATTCTTCACCTTGAATATATGGCATAAGAAGTGGATCTTCCACAATCATTTCGCCTGCAACCCAGCCAAGGAGTGCACCACCAGCCCAAAGAATAGCAGGGAATTTATTAATAATACGAGCAAATAATGTAGAGCAAAATACGATAATTGGAACAGTAATTAACATACCTGCAATAACAAGCTCTAAATGACCTCTAGCGGCCCCTACTACACCAATAACATTATCAATACTCATCATAGCGTCAGCTACAATAATCGTCCAAATGGCACCCATTAATGAATTCTTAGCTTCGATATGTGCATCTTCATCTCCACCTTTTAATAATTGAATGGCAATCCATACAAGTACAAGACCACCACCTAAGTGGATAAGAGGAATTAAAGTAAGCGCCTCTACTAAAAGGGTAGCAAATACAAGGCGCATTACAATGGCACCTACTGTACCCCAAATTACGGCTTTCTTTTGTAGTTCTGGAGCTAGCTTACCTGCTGCCATACCAATTACTACAGCATTATCACCAGCCAACAAAATATCAATTAAAATAATCTTACCAATGGTCACCCACGTGGCAACTTCTAAAAATTCCATTCTGTACATACCTCAATTCAAACGAGTAATTCAATAACTATCCCTTAACTATACCATAATTTTTCTATTTTCTCACCTAAAAAGAGAGCTATTAGTTTACATAAAAAAATCTCTCCTCCTATGATTAAGAGAAGAGATTTATTCTATTATTTCTTGGTTTTTTTAGCTATCAAAGATGCCCCTACTACGAGGATTACTGCAGCTATTTTGATGAACAGTGCATATGGTTCAACACTATGAGCAATCAATGTATCCTCTACTGCCATACCAGCACCTACCCAGCCAAGGATACCGCCGCCAACGTATAGGATAATTGGGAAACGTTCGATGACTTTCACAAATAAAGTACTGCCATAAATGATGATTGGTACAGTTATGAGCATACCGATGGCTACCATTGTCATATGACCGCCTGCAGCACCAACTACACCGATAACATTATCGATACCCATGATACCGTCAGCAATAACAATAGTTGTAATGGCTGCGCGTAAATTATCCTTAGCTTCGATATTATGCTCGCTTTCATCATCAGCAACGAGCTTGTATCCGATCCATAAGAGGAGGATACCACCTACTAAACGAAGTGCAGGAATATTGTTCAATGCCTCTACAAATAGGAATGCCATAACAAGGCGTAAAATAATGGCGCCAGCTGTGCCCCAGAAGATGGCTTTCTTCTGTAAATGTGCTGGCAAGTTACGAGCTGCCATACCAATTACAATAGCATTATCGCCAGCAAGTAAGATATCGATAACGATGATCTGAAGCATCGCTAATAAACCTTGTACAGATATTATGTCCAATGTATCCTCCTTAGAATATAACTATAGTATATATATTATAATCGATATAGTAAAATTTTATATTTTTGTACTAAGAAAATAAAAGACTCTTATATAAGAGCCTTTTATTTGTAAATAATATAATT
>URPT01000154.1 GCA_900549845.1 uncultured Veillonella sp.
AGATACATTAGCATTAGTACAAACATTGGATTTCTTTACGCCTATGGTTAATGATCCTGTTTTATTTGGGAAGATTGCTGCGGCTAATGCGTTGAGTGATGTGTATGCTATGGGCGGAATACCGTTAACGGCTATGAACATTGTGGGGTTCCCGGTGCCTCTTGTTGAACAAGGTGTATTAACAGATGTATTAAATGGGGCAGGATCCATTGTAGCTGAATCTGGTGCGGCTATCGTTGGTGGCCACAGCATTGAAAATAAAGAACCTATCTTTGGTATGTCTGTGACAGGACAAGTGCATCCAAATCGAATTTGGAAAAATAAAGGCGCTCAAGTAGGAGATGTACTAGTATTAACTAAGCGAATTGGTACAGGCATTATGAATAATGCTCTAAAAGGCGATTTGTTCCCCGTAGGTACCGAGCAAGCTGTCAATAGTATGAGTACATTAAATCGTGTAGGCGCAGAGGTAGCACATAACTTTACCGTTCATGCATGTACGGATGTAACTGGCTTTAGCCTTATGGGGCATTCTGTAGAAATGGCGAGTGCTTCCGATGTGACCATTCATATTAAAGCATATGACATTCCACTCTTTGATGATGTCATCGAAGCAGCTCAAATGGGCTTGGTACCTGCTGCATCGTATGGTAATCGCAAGGCCATAACTGATGTACAAGTTGATGAAACTTTGGATCCAGTATGGATGGATATTCTGTTTGATCCACAAACCTCTGGTGGTTTACTATTCTCTGTTCCTGCCAGTGAAGGTGATCAACTAGTTGAGGCGTTACATGCGGCTGGCATCGACTGTGCTGCTATTATTGGTGCTGTTGAAAGTTTCAGCGGTCTGGCCGTACGCGTCACAGAATAAAATCATAAATAATAATTTCGCTACTATTGGCATAGATATAGAATTAAACTATTGTTAGCTGTTAGCTGTTAGCTGTTAGCTGTTAGCTGTTAGCTGTTAGTTGATACTTTTACAAGATTTATAATGTATATAATTTAGAGGTGTATGATGAGTAATACAAATGAATTAACTGTAGACGTACGTGGTAGCTTGTGTCCAAAACCTGTAATTGAAACTAAGAAGGTAAGCGATGCGAATCCAAGCGCTGTCATTACTACTATTGTAGATAATGAGGTTAGTCGTGATAATGTAGAAAAATTTGGTAAGTCTCGTGGTTATGGTGTGGCTATTCGCCAAGATGGTAAGGATTTCTATCTCACCATGACGCCAAATGCGAATCCCGTGACAGAAGCGAATTGCGAACCGATGAACTATGGAAACCGCGTCATCTTGATGACAAAGGATTATCTTGGTGAAGGTAGCGAAGAGCTCGGTCGAAACTTGATGAAAACCTTCTGGGTATGTATGGTAGAAGCAGATGTGAAACCATCTAAGATCTATTTCATTAATAGCAGTGTTAAGATGGTAACTAATGATTCTGTTCATTTGGAAAATATTAAAAAGTTAGCTGATGCAGGTGTTGAAATTGCAGCCTGTGGGATTTGCCTCGATTTCTATGGTGTGAAAGAAAACGTTGGCGTCGGTAGTATTACGAACATGTATGCCATTACAGATGCTATCCTTGGTGACAATATTGTTAAGCTATAATGTTAGCAGCTTATTTTGATATATTGATTTAGAGTTATTGGCTTAGATTAGATTTTTTATTTCGAGCATTAATAGTTTAGGTGAACGAAATCTAATCGTATCGATTGTGTTAGGAGGTGAGGCATTGGAAAATAAAAAATTACTTGTCGTTTTTACATCCTATTATTTTGGTGATAAAGCAGACAAGATATTAACAGAATTAGAGGTGTCTCATCAATTGATGGCTACACCTCCAGAACTGTATGATATGTGCGGGTTATCTGTACAAATAGATCCAAGTATTGTAGAGCAGGTTCAGACTATTTTAAAAGAACATAAGATCAGTACATCGGGCCTCTTTTGGTATGAAAAAGGTGAACTGGCTGTACCATATAAAGCCTAGACATCGTCTAGGCTTTTTCTTGTTTTTTATTAAATTTTGATTCTTATATAATTTAACGGCTAACTATGGTACCATAGATATATGATATTTTTTATCATTATGGAGGTATATATGAGCAAATATGAAATAGAAAATGTAAAATTAACAGCCCCTAAATTGGATCGTAACGATTTAGAATATGCTATGACCTATCGCTATGCATGTAAAAAGTTTGATAGCACGAAGAAGATTTCTGAAGAAGACTGGAATGCTATTCTTAATGCGGCACGTTTGTCTCCTACATCTCTTGGCTTTGAGGCTTACCAATTGTTGGTGATTCAAAATCCAGAAATTCGGGAAAAAATGAAAGCTCATGGTTGGGGGATTTTAGCAGGCCTTGAAGCTAGTCATGTAGTAGTTTTCTTGG
The DNA here is from genome assembly GCA_900549845.1 of uncultured Veillonella sp. Lineage (GTDB taxonomy): Bacteria > Bacillota > Negativicutes > Veillonellales > Veillonellaceae > Veillonella. The sequence goes on from URPT01000154.1 coordinate 2,410, forward strand.
CGCGTAAAAAAGTGGACTTAGAGTTTGACTCCTCTTATGTACGTTATATTCAAGAAACAGTTAAGCAATTACCTGCAGAAGTAGATGCAGCATACCGTGAGAAATATGCTCAATTTACTACAAGTGACTATAAAACATTTGAGTCTGAACGGGCTGCCTTTGATTGGGCCTCTAAACAAGCGTATATCGTTATGGCGAATATGATGACTATGGCGGCGTATGAAGGCTTAGATTCTTGTCCATTAGAAGGCTTCAATCAAGATGACATGACCGCACTCTTAGGTGATGAACTTGGCCTGTTCGATACTAAACACTTTGGCATTGCTGTAATGGCTGCCTTTGGTTACCGAGACGAAGAACCACATCGTAATAAAACACGTCGTACAATGGATGAAATTGTAACAGTAGTTGAGTAGATTATATATGTAGAACTAAATCGAAATTCTTCATTTAATCTTTAGAATTGAATGCTATATTATAAATATACAAGAATTCTAAAATATTTATAAATTTCCAAAAGATAGTTTACTTTTTGAAAAAAAGAAAGTATGATAATCACATCTTTTTTATCAAATAAGTGTTAGTTATCGAGGAATATCCCTGCAGATTTTTAGGAGGCAGGAATTTTGAGCAAGCAGAAGATAATTGGCATTTTTGGCTGTGAACAGACGGATTTATGTATCTATCTGGCCAGCATCTTAGAGAATATGAAGAACAGTGTTCTCGTCATTGACAATTCATTTGAGCAGAAAATGCGATTTTGCATCCCAAGACCAAATGAAAAAATGAATATGATCACTTATAAAAATGTGGATTACACAGCACTTTGTGAGCGCAGTCTGTGGAAAACAGAAGGTTATGACTATGTCATTGTAAATTTAGGCAGCTGGCCGGATG
>URPT01000155.1 GCA_900549845.1 uncultured Veillonella sp.
CCCACAAATCGTTAAGAATTGGGAAGAATTTGCTCCAGAAGGTGGTAACTTATATTTAACAGACCACAATGAATCTAAACAAATCATTGACGGTTACAAGTCTATGAATATGTGCGGCGTTGTGGATCATCACCGCATTGGTGATTTCGAAACTGATGGTCCTGTATTTATGCGTTTAGAACCAGTAGGTTGCTCCAATACAATCATTACTAAATTGTACATGGAAAACAATCAAGAAATTCCTAAAGCTATTGCAGGCTTGATGTTGTCCGCTATCATTTCTGATACTGTTTTATTCCGTTCTCCAACATGTACTGAAACAGATAAAGAAATGGCTCATAAATTGGCAGAAATCGCTGGTGTAGATATCGAGTCCTATGGCCTTGATATGTTAAAAGCTGGTGCAGATATTTCTGATTTGACTAATGACGATATCGTTCGTACAGACATGAAGGAATTCTCCGAAGCAGGTAAAACAATTTCTATCGGTCAAATTTCTGTTATGGATACTACAGACGTATTGGCTAAACAAGGTGAATTAGTACAAGCGTTAGAAGCTCTTCGCAGTGCTAACAACTACGATGCATCTTACATCATGATTACAAATATTCTTGATGAAAGCACTACATTATTATTCAGTGGTGATGTAGAAGCAGTAGTAACAAAAGCATTTGAAAAAGAAGTTAAAGACAATGGCGTATTCTTGCCAAATACTATGTCTCGTAAAAAACAAATCGTACCACCAATTCTTGGTGCTATGAAATAGTATAGTAGTATACAAAGGGAAAAGAACGTTGCTTGCAACGTTCTTCTTCTCTATTTATATGATTATCAAATTATAGTATATGTAAGGGCGATAGGGATGTTCCGATGAATTCATTACTAACAGGTTTAAATAAAGAGCAACAACAAGCCGTTCAACATACGGAAGGCCCTTTATTGATTTTAGCTGGTGCTGGATCTGGTAAAACAAAGGTGTTAACCGTTCGCATTGCACATTTATTGGCTCAAGGTGTTAATCCATATGAAATCTTGGCGATTACATTTACCAACAAAGCGGCAAAAGAAATGAAAAGTCGTGTAGAAGGTTTAGTAGGTGATGTAGCTAATCGAATTTGGCTCAGCACATTCCATAGCTTCTGTGCGAAATTCTTGCGTTTTGAATTAGATAACTTCTTAGGTTATAACAGTAACTTTACAATCTACGATACATCTGACTCTCAAGCTGTTATTAAGGCTGCTTTAAAAGCATTAAACCTCGACGATAAATATTATCCTGTAGGTGCTATGATTGGTGCCATATCAGATGCAAAAAATAAATTGTTATTTGCTTCAGATTTTAGAAAGCAAGCGAGAGACTTTTACCAACAAAAGGTTGCTGATGTATACGAGTATTATGAACGGGAATTGCGTAAGAATAATGCTCTAGATTTTGATGATCTTTTATTGGTAGCCGTTAAATTATTACAGTCCAATGAGACTGTGTTAGATAAATACAGTAAGCGTTTTCGTTATGTTATGATTGACGAATATCAAGATACGAACCATGCTCAATATTTATTGGCTAAATTATTAGCCTCTCATTGGAAAAATATTGCCGTTGTAGGTGATGCTGATCAAAGTATCTACGCATGGCGTGGTGCAGATATTCAAAATATCCTGGACTTTGAAAAGGATTATCCAAACTGCACATCTATTAAGTTGGAACAAAACTACCGTTCTACAAAGATTATTCTTGATGCAGCCAATGCAGTAATTGAAAATAACGAAGGTCGTCCTAAGAAAAATTTATGGACAGATAAGACAGAAGGGGCTAAAATTCAGCATTTTACGGCTCAGTCTGAACATGAAGAAGCTGCTTTCATCGGCGATACTATCGCTAAAAAGCACGATATTCATGGTATACCTTATGGTGATATGGCTATTTTGTACCGTACAAATGCTCAATCTCGTGTACTTGAAGAAGCACTGATTAAGAGAGCCTTGCCTTATACAATGGTAGGGGGCACAAAGTTCTACGATCGCAAAGAAATTAAGGACGTTTTGGCATATCTTCGTGTGTTATATAATCCATTCGATGATTTAAGTTTATTGCGCATCATCAATGTACCTAAGCGTAGTATTGGTGCTACTACAGTGGCAAAACTACAAGATTATGCTCGCGCAAATGGCACATCCTTGTTTATGACATTAACACAGTTGCATCTAGTAGATACGATTAAAGGTAAGACAAAGGAAAAGTTAGAGGAATTTGGTATCCTTATCTTTACTCTCGTAGCTGAAATGGAAGATAAAACTGTGCTTGATATCTTAGAATCTATTCTCGATAGAACCGGTTACTTAGCACAATTAGAAGAGAGTACGGATCCACAAGATCAGGCTCGCGCTGAGAATATCGGTGAACTTTTATCTGTAGCTAAAGACTTCCAAGATACAAATCCAACTGGTACAGTGGAAGACTTCTTGGAACAAGTGGCACTCGTAAATGATGTTGATTCTTTCGAGCAAGAAGAGTCTAAAATTACATTGATGACATTACATGCTGCGAAAGGTTTGGAATTCCCTATTGTATTCTTAGGTGGCTTGGAAGAAGGTTTATTCCCTCATAGTCGCACCTTGATGAACCCTGAGGAAATTGAAGAGGAACGCCGCCTTGCTTATGTAGGTATTACTCGTGCTGAAAAGGAATTATATATTTCTAATGCCACTACGCGTACCGTATTTGGACGCACTAGCAGCTATTTACCATCTCGTTTTATCGATGAAATTCCAGAAGAGTTAGTAGATGGTTTGCGTGCTAAGCGTAAAGTTCCTGATGATATTAAGCGTCATGTGCCACAACATATGAGTGTCCCAAGCCGACCAGTTACAAAGCCAATCGTTCGCAATGAAGTAATTGCCGATTGGAAGGTTGGTGATACGGCTATTCATAGTAAGTGGGGCAATGGTAAAGTCATCAATGTTGCCGGCGAAGGGGCTGGTATGAAGCTAACTATTGAATTCCCAACCCAAGGTGTACGTGTGGTAATGGCTAAATTTGCACCTGTTAAAAAGGGTTAATTGTTTTCTGTATAAAAGGATAGAAGATGAATCCGAAAGATAGAATTAAAGAGTTACAACAAGAGCTAACTCATGCGCAGTATTTGTACTACGTAAAAGATGCTCCGACAATGAGCGACTTTGAATATGATAAAAAATATCGAGAGCTTGTTGATTTAGAAACAGCTCATCCTGAATATATTGTGCCATCTTCTCCAACACAACGGGTCGGTATGAAGGT
>URPT01000156.1 GCA_900549845.1 uncultured Veillonella sp.
CAACTACTACATATTCATCTTCTACACCATGAGATTGTAACTTATGCTTAACGGACTTCTCCGCCTCCACATAAGCAGGCATAGGAAACTCTACGCCTTCTACATCGCCTCCAAGAGCACGTACGGTATCGAGGTATCGTTCGATAACATGATCGTATTTATGTTCACCAACAAGTGCTTTATTAACTAAATTACTGCCTTCACGAAGTTCCCAGTAGCCATATTTTTCAGGCGCACCAGATAATAATGATACAATAGCGCTCTTTGCAATACATTGAAGGTCTAAAGTCATATCAAAATGACGGCTATGTAAATCCTTACGTAACTGCCATAGATAAGCAGGCTTTTTAAGTTGTTTCTTGTCGATAATGATTACATCATCTACCCATGGTTTACCAGGTAGGAGACTCTCAAATTGTTCATGAATTGCCCATGTAATATGCGCATTAGGCCAATTTTTACGCACTGCATACAAGGTAGGCAATGCATGAATTACATCACCTAAAGAACTCATCTTAATGATGAGTATATTCTTGTAATCTTTCATATAGCCTCCCAAAATACAACACCACAACTAAAAAGCCTCATAACACCGTTGAATCTGATTTACTCTAAAGTAAGCGTAAAATAAATAATGAGCTAAATAATAGTCTTAATAAAATCTAACAAATTTGTACCTGTAAATAGATAGCCTTTTACACCAGCCGCTTCTGCTGCATCAACATCGCGCTGACTATCGCCAATAAGGAAACTACTTTTAGGGTCTACATCATAATCCTTAATAGCTTGATTAATCATACCAGGCTTTGGCTTTCTACATTCACAATCGACAGCATAAAGTTGCACAGATCCTTCTTTATGGTGAGGGCAATAATAAAAATGTAAAATTGGTGCCCCACTGCGATCTAGTTCATGAGCCATGTGATCATGTAAAATCTGAACATCAGATTCCTTATAATAACCTCTAGCTACACCACTTTGATTTGTCACTACAATGAGGTCATAGCCCTGGCTATACGCATAAGCTAGTGCTTCTTTAGCTCCATCCACCCATTCTAATTCGCTGATTTTATATAAATAGCTAACATCTTTATTGATAACACCATCGCGATCTAAAAATAATACCTTGCGCATTAACGTAAATACCCTTCGTTATTATCGAGTAGTTCACAATATTCTTTAACAGCATCTTCCATTTTATGGAACCCTTTATCATAACCAGCAGCCAATAATTTAGTAGTATCAGCCTCTGTAAAGCTTTGATATTTGCCTTTTAATACCTCTGGGAACGGAATGTATTCAATTTTGCCTTTGCCATTATAGTCGATAACAGCTTGCATAAATTGGTTAAAGCTATGAGCATTACCTGTACCACAGTTAAAAGTACCAGAAATTTCAGGGTGTTCCCAGAAATAGAAGTTTACATTAACTACGTCTTTAACATAGATAAAGTCGCGTGTTTGACCACCATCTTCGTAGCCATCTGTACCTTCAAATAAATTGATAATACCAGTTTCTTTATTTTTGTAGAACATTTGGCGAACTAAGGAAGCCATTTTATCTTTATGAGCTTCATTAGGACCATATACATTAAAGTAACGTAAGCCTACAACTTGCGCTGTATACTCACCTTCATATTTACGCACATAACGGTCGAATAACAATTTAGAGTACGCATATGGATTGAGGGCTTCTTCGGCTTCTGGTTTTTCTACGAAACCATTAGTACCATTGCCATAAGTAGATGCAGAGGATGCATAGATGAATGGAATACGACGGTCTTGGCAATAGTGGAATAGATTTTTAGAACCTTCATAGTTGTTCTTCATCATGTATTTGCCGTTATATTCCATTGTGTCAGCACAAGCGCCTTCGTGGAATACGACTTCAATAGGACCCACATCAAATGTACCGTCAGCGATAGCACAATCAAAATCATCACAATCGATATAATCTAAGAATTCTAGATTTTGAATATTGCGAATTTTGCGACCATCTGTAAGGTCATCAACGATAAGAATATCTGTGCGACCACGATCATTCAGTGCTTTCACAATATTACTGCCGATAAAACCAGCACCGCCTGTTACGATAATCATAATTTACCCTCCTTAGCCATAGTAGCTATTTTCCCTACAATATCTGATGTAGAATAACCTTCTTTAAATGAAAGCACTTCTACATGCTCTACGGACTCACGTCCAATAATATCTTCTATCTTATAATCGCCGCCCTTAACTAGCGTATTAGGACGCAAATAAGCTAATAGTTCAGCTGGTGTATCCTCTTCGAATAACACCACACCATCGATACAACGCAATGCGCTTAATAATGCTGCTCTATCCTCTTCACGTACGATGGGACGCGTTTCCCCTTTTAGGCGTCTAACCGAAGCATCGGAATTTAAACCAATAATTAAATGATCCCCTAACTGAGCCGCCTCTTGTAAATACGTAATATGTCCGCGATGAAGAATATCAAAACAACCATTAGTAAACACAACTGTTTCACCTTTGTTTTGCCATTGTGCAATAAGTTGCTTCATCTCTTCTTTTGTGTATAAAGGTTTAGATTGAACACTATGCTTATAAGAATGCCATAAATCCAATAGTTCAGATCGGTGGATTGGATATGTGCCCACCTTAGATACGACAATGCCAGCAGCACCATTTGCGATATGTAATGCCAAACGCATAGATAGACCGCTAGCAAGGCATGTCATCATCATAGATACAACCGTATCGCCTGCACCACTTACATCGAATACCTCTTGTTGTGTAGCCGGATTATGCCATGTGCGTCCATCCTTTGCAATAACAGTAATCCCTTTTGCTGACCGTGTAGCTACAATATATTCTAATTCAACATTAGCCAGTACTGACTTAGCTGCCTCTACGATGGTGGCATCATCATTAGCTAACTTATGACCTACACATTCACCTAGTTCTTTTACATTCGGTGTAATGCAGGTTGCACCATTATATTTAGACCAGTCTGAACCTTTAGGATCAACAATGGTTTGTACACCATACTCCTTAGCTAAGCTAAAGATTTTTTTAAGCAATGTTGGTGTACAAACGCCTTTGCCATAGTCAGATACAACAATACCATCGATACCAGCCTCACATAGATTTTCTAGCCAAGCAGATAGTCGTTTCTCTTCCTCACTTGTTAAATCTGTAATCGTTTCAAAATCAAGGCGCATCATCTGTTGTCGATCGCCTAGGATACGCATTTTAGTAATGGTAGAACGATAATCACTCGTTAATAAACCTGTT
>URPT01000157.1 GCA_900549845.1 uncultured Veillonella sp.
CTGGAACGTGAAAGGAGGTACCTATGGAACAACAGCCAGCTTCAAAACAAGCTATTGCATCACAGTCAGTTGATATGAAGCAACAAGCTATGATGAAACAACAGGCATTACGGATGTTGGAAACATACTTTGGGTATACCTCCTTTAGACCGGCTCAAGAGGCTCCTATTGCTTCCTTATTACGCAATGAAGATGTAATTGGCATCATGCCGACGGGAGCCGGCAAGTCTATATGTTTCCAGATTCCTGCGCTTTGCAAGCCGGGCCTCACTATCGTGTTTTCGCCACTAATATCCCTTATGAAAGACCAAGTAGATGGTCTTTTGGTGCAGAATATACCAGCGGCGCTCATCAATAGTACCCTTACGCAAGCGGAGTTTAATAAAACGATGTACGAAGTGCGTAGTGGTAAGATTAAACTCTTATATATTGCGCCGGAGCGACTAGGTTCTAATTTCTTCTGTAATGTGCTACGAGCGTTGCCTATAGCTCAAGTCATTGTGGATGAGGCCCATTGTATCTCTGAGTGGGGTCATGACTTTAGACCGTCCTATCGTCTCATCGGTGAGTGGCTCAACTCACTACCGAAGCGTCCTATCGTAGGGGCTTTCACCGCGACGGCTACAAAATATGTAGAAAATGATATTAAAAAACTATTAGGATTAGACAAGGCAAATGTGTATGTAACGGGCTTTGATCGGCCTAATTTATCCTTCTCTGTCATCCGTACACCAAAGCGCATGGATTATGTAGTCCATTACGTGCGTCAACATGATAACGAAAATGGTATTATCTATTGTGCTACGCGCAAGGATGTAGATCGAGTGTATGAAAATCTAACCCGTGCAGGCATTAAGGTGGGCCATTATCATGGGGGGCTCAGCGATGAAGTACGCCGTGAGATGCAAAATGCTTATGCAGACGATAAACTGCAGGTTATGGTGGCTACTAATGCCTTTGGGATGGGCATAGATAAGAGTAATGTGCGCTATGTGCTGCACTACCAAATGCCGCGCAACATGGAGTCCTACTATCAAGAGGCGGGCCGTGCAGGACGCGATGGAGCTCCTGCAGAATGTATCTTGCTCTACAGTGGGCAGGATGTACAGGTTCATAAGTACTTGATTGAACAGTCAATCGAGACGCCTGAGCGACAAGAGGTGGAGCTCCGTAAATTACAGTCTATGATTGACTACTGTTTCTGTAGTAATTGTTTACGTAAATATATGCTTAACTATTTTGGTGAAAGCACCGTTTGGACTACTTGCGACAATTGTAGTTCCTGTAAAGGCTCCGGTGATAAGGTCAATGTTACAAAAGAGGCGAAGGCTATCTTCCGTGCTATTATGGGTACTGATGAGCGCTATGGTGCCTCTATGATTACCTCTATCGTGCGCGGTGAGCGAACTGACCGTATTATGCGAGCAGGCCACGATGCACTCCCTGTATTTGGGTTGCTAAGCGATGTAGACGAGAAATCTATTAAAGGGCTCATCCAACAATTTGTGGCCTCTGGTTACTTACGTAGCTCTACAGGTAAGTATCCGGTATTATCTTTAACTGCTGGTGCTGAGGAAGTCTTAGCAGGCCATAAAGAGGTAGAGGAAATTAGACAACATGTGTCGGTACCATCTCGAACTAGTAGGTCTACATCCACTACATTGCGAGGAAAATCTAGTTCTGGGTCAGGTGGTTTATTTGAACATTTACGACAACATCGCAAGCGCTTAGCCGAAAAGGCAGGGCTTCGACCATATCTTATCTTCCCTGATACAGTACTTATTGACCTAGCTAATTTACGACCCACAACATTAGGTGAGTTTGGCAATGTTAAGGGCGTAGGGGAAGCAAAATTGAAAAAATATGGCCTCAGTTTTTTACAGGCCATTGCAGAATATAAAGGATAATAAATTTTACTGTATATATGGTAGTACTATGTATTTTTTAGTATGATAGTACTATATATTGTAAGATATAAGGTTAGTATTATTCGACGTGTTATACATAGATTTAGGGGGATATATGAGTCTAGCAGATACACAATACCTCGGTATTATTGAAAATATTTTAGAACACGGCACATACGGTCAAAACCGTACAGGTATTGCAACCTATAAATTGCCACATCAAATTATGCAATTCGACTTGCAAGAGGAATTTCCAATTTTGACTACAAAGTTTGTCGCTTTCAAAACGGCAGTAAAAGAATTGTTATGGATTTGGCAAATGCAATCTAACGATGTACGCAAATTACAAGAAATGAACGTGCGTGTATGGGATGAGTGGATGCGTGAAGATGGTACCATTGGTAAGGCCTATGGTTATCAAATTGCAAAGTACAAGCAACTTGATAATCTCATCAAGACTATTAAGGAAGATCCTGATAGCCGTCGTATGATTGTTACATTGTGGAATATTGAAGATTTAGATGATATGGCATTGCAACCATGTGCGTATGAAACATTATGGGATGTAGCTGATGGACACTTGAACTGTATGCTCATCCAACGCAGTGGCGATATGGGCCTTGGCGTTCCATTCAATACCGCTCAATATGCAGCGTTACAATGTATGATCGCTCAAGTAACAGGTCTCAAACCTGGTAAATTTACTCATGTTATCAACAATGCTCATGTCTATGAAAACCATGTAGAAGCATTGCGCGAGCAATTAGCACGTCGTGATCAAGCGTTGCCAGCGCCAAAAATTATTGTGAATCCTGAGGTAAAAGACTTCTATGACTTCACACCAGAGGACGTTACATTAGACGGATATGAACATCTAGGTAAATTGTCCATGACTGTTGCTGTATAGAACTGAATTCATGATAATTGTTAAATAGCATGATATGTATGGCTGTAGATATAGTATTATGTTCATGACCATTGCGAATTGGAATCCTATTTATGAGTATTGCCATATACCATTAATTGAAAGAGGCTAGTATGTTAGCATTAATCGTAGCCGTAGCACATAATCGTGTGATCGGTAAAGATAATACCTTGATTTGGCATTTGCCAAATGATTTGAAATTCTTTAAGGAAAAAACAACAGGACATGTTATTATCATGGGCCGTAAGACCTTTGAAAGCTTACCGTTCTTGTTGCCAAATCGTGAGCATTGGGTAATTACTCGTGATAAAGGCTTTGATGCACCAGAAGGTGTTAAGATTTTCCATAGCCCTGAGGCGGCTGCTGAAGCAGCATGTGCTCTTGATGCGGCCTACGTTATTGGTGGTGCTCAAGTATAC
>URPT01000158.1 GCA_900549845.1 uncultured Veillonella sp.
CTGGGTAGACCGCGGTACAGCGAATAAAGAGGCTGCCAAATTGATTGAAACCTTGAAAAATCCTAAAATCGTATTCTTTGCGACATTAGGCATGTATGCAGATTCCGATCATGCTCGTGAAAGTATTGAAAAAGCATCTGAATTACTACAAAATAAAGAGTCCCTTGTAGATGGATTCGTATGCCAAGGTAAAATTGATCCGAAAGTCATCGAAATGATGTATAAAATGTTCCCACCTGGATCTACTCATGGTCAAAGCCCTGAACGGGATGCATTGCACAAGGCGGCTGAGACACATCCTGATGAACAAGACTTTGCCAATGCAAAAGAATTTACAAAATCTGTACTTGCAAAGTTGCAAGCCTGATTTCTGAAAGGGGATTGGAGTATGAGTTTAGCAAGTTTCTTTGAATCCATTCCGGAGAAGCAACGGAATCTACAACTAGGTTTAGAATGCGATAATCCGATGAGTGGTGCATTTCCTCATAAACGCGTTGTTCATGCTGGTCTCAATGGTATTTTGGTTTCTCCAAAGGAAACACAAGCTGTTTGGGATACCTTAATGAATGGCACACCTAAAAAAGGTGAAATGCAATGCGCCTATATTCACATTCCGTTTTGTAAGACCAAATGCACATACTGTGGCTTCTTCCAAAATGGTACGAGTCAAAGCGTAGAAGACCAATATATTGATGGTCTTATTAGCGAATTAAAACTGGCTAGTGAACGTCCTAGATTAAAAGATGGTTTAATTCACGCCTTGTTTATCGGTGGTGGCACGCCAACATCGTTGTCTCCAGCAAACTCTGAAAGATTGTTGAAAGCCATTAAAGAGTATTTGCCGCTAGCTAATGATTATGAATTGACCTTAGAAGGCCGTATTCACGACTTAATACCTGAAAATCTTGATGTGTGGATGGCAAATGGTGTAAACCGTATGTCCATTGGGGTACAATCTTTCAACACAGAGGTACGTCAAATGGTGGGCCGTTTAGATACAAAAGAAACCGTATTAGAAAGGTTAGCAGCGTTAAAAGCCTATGGACAATGTTCCGTTGTTATCGACTTGATTTACGGTTTGCCGGGCCAAACTATGGAGGTTTGGGAACAAGATTTGGCTGCTCTAGTCAGCTCTGGCGTAGACGGTGCAGACCTCTACCAATTGATGGCAGTGATCTTAATAAAGATATTGCAAAAGGTAAGGTTCCAGCAGCAGCGACAACGGCTATGCAAGGGGATATGTTCGAGTTTGGTCGCAAGTACTTAGACGAGCGTTCCTATCGTCGATTGAGTGCGGCTCACTGGAGTGCGAACAACCGTGAACGCAGCTTGTATAACATCTTAGCTAAAGCTGGTGTTCCTATGTTCCCATTCGGCAGTGGTGCTGGCGGTAATGTCGATGGGTACGGTATGATGTTACATCGTGCGTTAAAACCGTACGAAGATATGGTTAGCCGCGGTGAAAAACCATTTATGGCACTTATGAAGCAAAGCGATTTACAACCTATCGTAAATCAAGTGGTAAGTCAACTTGAACAAGGTTTCCTCAATATTAAGAGCTTAACTGAATTAGATGCAAAACTAGATGAATTAAACTGGCTATATAAATTATGGGAAAAACGTGGTCTCGTAGCTTATAATGGTTTACTTTATAAGTTGACTGCAGCCGGTGAATTCTGGACAGTAAATCTTACACAAAGTACATTAGAGGCTGTAGAGTATATCATGACAGGTAAAAACTCCTTCGCTATGGAGGCTGTGGCTGCTCAAGATACTAAGACAACGTCTAAAGATAATCCTAATCAAGAGGTACGTGGCATTGGCCAGGGTAAAGCTAATATTTCGGTACCAACTGATGAGGATTCAGAAGCGCAACACAAGGAAGCTCTCATTGCAAAAGCAAAAGCAGAAATCGCTAAAAGCGGTGCTTCTGGTGAGTCAGCAAATCGAATGGTACAAGCTATGTACAATTTGAGTGCTGACGAAATTGAATATATGATGGAACGTATGATGTCTTAAATTTATATTACACCTTGAATCTAACAACCCTTTCCAATAACAACATATACTAAACGAGACATAGTACGTGACATATAGTACTCTTTGTAGTACAGAGAAACCCTAGACATTAGTCTGGGGTTTACTTTTTATAGAACGAAATGTATTCTGTAATTATATGAATCACTAATAAGAAAATTGGCTATCTTATGGATATGCCTTTGGGAGGTTAGTATGAGTATGTTTCCTCAAAAAAATATAGATATCGTAGGCATTGGGGCTAGTACGCTAGATCGATTTATCGTAGTGGATCATTATCCAACAGGCCGCGAGGTACAGCAAGTGGTTTCATCTACTACAGATGGTGGTGGTCCTGTAGCAACAGCGTTAGCAGTAGCCGGTAAATATGGTGCCAGTACTGCTATGATTGATAGCATTGGCGATGATATGGTAGGCCGTCATATTTTAGATGACTTTGAAAAATACAATGTAAATACAGATGCAATCCAAGTTGAAAGCGGTGCTAGAAGTGGTGTTGCTACCATTCTTGTAAAATATAGCACAGGGGAACGGGCCGTGTTTTTGGAACGCTCTACAGCTGTGGAACCAGAATTTTTAGATTCTCATAAACGGTTAATTAATGATTCTATGATTTTGCATATTAATGGACGTCATAGAATACTCATGTGCGCTGCTATGGATGTAGCAAAGGATGTGGGTACCATTATTTCCCTTGACGGTGGTGCACAGCGCTACGATGAAGGGATGAAGCCAATCACGGAAGATAGTCATATTGTTATCGTTGCTCGTGATTATGCTGAAAAATATACGGGTACTACCAATCTAGAAGAGGCGTGTCGTATCATTCACAACCGAGGCGCTCTCATTGCTGGCGTTACAGATGGAGCAAATGGTAGTTATTTTGTGTGGCCTGATGGCACTGCTTATCGTTGTGAGCCGTTTCCTCAAGACTCTGTCGTTGATACAACAGGGGCAGGGGATAGTTTCCATGGTGCCTTTTTAGCTAAACTTTCTAATATTTTACATAGTGAGAGTGCTAAATTAAGTTCGACGAATGCGGTTCAAGGTGATACCTCTTTATGTGCTATTGAGTTACTTAAAGGCTGTGCCCATAGTGACTTGGAAAAAGCGGCTACCTTTGCGTCTGCCGTAGCGTCTTTAAATACACAAGGTATTGGCGGG
>URPT01000159.1 GCA_900549845.1 uncultured Veillonella sp.
AGGCTTTAGCAGAGCTTGGTATTGTTACAGAAGATATTTTTGAAGCTGTAGAGGAACAAGTTGGTCGCGGTAATAAAAAAGCAACATCTATATATATGACTCCTCGTGTTAAGCATGTACTTGAGTTAGCTATTCAAGTTGCTAATCGCATGAATCATAATTACGTTGGTACTGAGCATATTCTCTTAGGATTACTCAGCGACGGTGGTGGCGTTGCAGTTGGAATTCTACGGGCTATGAATATTCGTACCGATGATATAGTAGAAGCGATTCGTCACATTCTTGGCTCTAATACAAATAGTGATGATAATGGACAAGAGGGGTCGAGTCATAATGGTGACCTAGGTGATTTAGCTGATTTTGCTACCGACCTAAATGAGTCCGCAAAACAAGGTAAAATTGATCCTGTTATTGGTCGTGATACAGAAATTCAACGTGTTATTCAAATTCTTAGCCGTAGAACTAAAAATAATCCAGTTCTTATCGGTGAACCTGGTGTAGGTAAAACTGCTATTGCTGAAGGTTTGGCACAACGTATTGTCAATGGCAATGTGCCAGAGATTTTGCGCAACAAACGCATTATTTCTCTTAGCATTAGCTCCATGTTAGCTGGTGCAAAATACCGTGGTGAATTTGAAGAACGCTTAAAAAAAGCGATTGATGAAGTTCAACAACATGAGGATATGATTATCTTCATTGATGAAATTCATACATTAGTTGGAGCTGGTGCTACTGAAGGTGCAATGGATGCGGCAAATATATTGAAACCAGCTTTAGCACGCGGTGAGTTCCAAGTTATTGGTGCTACGACACTTGATGAATATAAAAAGCATATTGAAAAAGATGCTGCCTTAGAGCGTCGCTTCCAACCTGTTCAAGTAGGGGAACCTAATGAAGAGGATGCTCTTGAAATCTTGATGGGATTACGAGATCGCTATGAGGCTTTCCATAAGGCTAAAATTACAGATGAAGCATTAAAAGCTGCTGTTACCTTATCTAGTCGATATATTACAGATCGATTTTTGCCTGATAAGGCTATCGATGTGGTTGATGAAGCTGCCTCTAAGGTGCGTATGAAAGTCTTTTCTGCAGCGCCAGATGTTAAGGCTTTAGAAGACCGACTCAATACGGTAAAGAAAGAAAAGGAAGCTGCTGTTACATCTCAAGATTTTGAAAAGGCGGCTAAGCTTCGTGATGAAGAGCAAGCTCTCGTTAAAGAGATTGACGATAAAAAAGCTGTAGCTAAAGAGGAAAGTGATCAAAAACTAATAGTTACAGAAGAAGATATTGCTGCAGTAGTAGCTCAGTGGACGGGTATTCCGGTGGCTAAAATAGCAGAAGAAGAATCTGAAACCTTGCTTCATTTAGAAGATGAGCTACATAAACGCGTTATCGGTCAAGATGATGCTGTTACAGCTGTAGCGAAGGCTGTGCGCCGTGCAAGGGCTGGATTAAAGGATCCAAAACGTCCTATTGGTTCATTCTTATTCCTTGGACCAACAGGGGTTGGTAAAACTGAATTAGCAAGAGCTCTTGCATCTTCCTTGTTCGGCGATGAATCTGCAATGATTCGACTTGATATGTCTGAATATATGGAAAAGCATACTGTTTCTCGTCTAGTTGGGGCCCCTCCTGGATATGTAGGATATGAAGAGGGCGGTCAACTTACTGATGCAGTTCGTCGTAAACCATATAGCGTTATTTTACTTGATGAAGTAGAAAAGGCTCATGCAGATTTCTTTAATATCCTATTGCAAGTACTTGATGATGGCCGACTTACAGATAGTCAAGGTAGAACCGTAGACTTTAGAAATACGGTTATCATTATGACTAGTAATTTAGGAGCTAAAGCATTACATAAGAACTCTACAGAACTAGGCTTCTTAGCACCAAAAAAAGCTGAATCTACTGCTAAAGATGCTAAAAGTATTGATTTTAAAGAGGCTAAAAAGTCTGTTATGGATGCTGTAAAACGTCATTTCAGACCAGAGTTTTTGAATCGTATTGATGAGATGATAGTATTCCATCCGTTAACTGAAGAGGACTTAACAAAAATTGTGACTATTTTGATGAGTGATGTAACAAAACGTCTTGGAGAACGTGATTTGCACTTAGAAATTACACCTGAGGCTATGAAATTACTTGTTAAAGAAGGTTCAGATTTTACTATGGGTGCTCGTCCTTTAAAACGTGCTATTCAACGTTTAATTGAGGACCCTGTATCCGATCTTATTTTGAAAGGTGAGGCGATAGCAGGTAAAACAATTAAAGCAGATGCAAAGGATAACGATATTGTTGTAACGGTTTAATATAAATACAAAAATATATAGTTAATGACTACCTTTCATATAAATTATATGGCTTAAATGGTATACTATAGAATAGTGATAGTTAACCATGTAGTAAAATTATGCATAAAAGGTCATGAATGGTTATCATTCATGACCTTTTTTATCTTTTATAACAGTTTTGAGGTAATATGGCAAAAGCAAAATCAGTATTCTTCTGTCAAAATTGTGGGGCTGAATCCTCTAAGTGGATGGGCCGTTGTCCACAATGTGGCGAATGGAATACATTAGTTGAAGAGATTATTAAAGAAACTAAACATAGCCGCACACCTTCACGAGGTGTGGGAAACCAAACAACAAAACCAACTGCTTTACCCGATATTGAAATTTCCTCCATTGCTCGTGTATCTACAACCTTTGGTGAAATTGATCGTGTATTAGGTGGAGGTATAGTACCTGGTGCTTTAATGCTATTAGGTGGCGATCCAGGCATCGGTAAATCTACATTATTACTACAGGTTTCCCAAAAGGTAGCCGATACTGTTGGTACAGTTCTCTATGCATCTGGTGAGGAGTCTCAATTACAACTTAAACTTCGAGCAGAACGACTTCATATTAATAGTGAACGTTTACAAGTGATTGCCGATACAGATTTAGATCATATTTTAGAGCAAGCTGATGCAATGACGCCATCCTTACTTGTTATTGACTCTATTCAAACTATGTATACCGGTGATATTGATGCAGCTCCAGGCAGTGTAAGCCAAGTGCGAGAATGTACATCACGACTCCTTCGATTCTGTAAAGAACGCAATATTCCAACAGTAATCATTGGACACGTTACTAAGGAAGGTAATATTGCTGGTCCACGTATGTTAGAACATATGGTGGATGTGGTACTTT
>URPT01000160.1 GCA_900549845.1 uncultured Veillonella sp.
TCAGAAAGTGTTGTTTCGAAGTTTATAATCTTATCAGCTCCAAAATCAAAATCTTCTACTAAAACCAATAACTGTGGTTCTACTTGAGGTGCATTTTCTGGTAACATTTCTGGTGGTAGTGGAACATTTACTACTACACGTGCGGTGCCAATATATTTACCTTGTCCATCGTCGATGGCAACACGATAGGTATTATCCCATAAAGTAGCCATCATTTTTAGTTTCATATTCATAATTTCCATAGTATCGCTCCTTTGTTATACTTATAATGATACTGAAATTATAAATTCTTGTATAGGTGCATTATGAAATCACAAATTATATTGTGTTCCGGTGGGGCACGAAGTGGAAAAAGTGAATTTGCAGAACGTTTAGCCCTTGCTACAGAAGGCCGAAAAGCTTATGTAGCGACAGGACAAGCTTTTGATGATGAAATGGTTGATCGTATAAAGAAACATCAAGAGCGACGTGGTAATATATGGACGAATTTTGAAATACCATTATATTTGGCCGAAGAGTGGCAACATATTAGCAATGTAGCGGATGTAATACTCATAGACTGTTTAACCATGTTTACAACAAATCATATGATGGCTCATGGGTCAATTCAAGGCCAACAAGATGCAAATCGGTTAGAAGATACGGTGCTTTCAGAATTAGAAGCATTATTAAATTTAATCAAAGTAAGTGATGATAAAATAGTTATATTTGTAACTAATGAAATTGGTCTTGGTATTGTACCAGATAATAAGCTAGCAAGATATTTTAGAGATATTGCAGGCCGCGTCAATCGAACAGTAGCAACTGAGGCTGATAAATTATACTTAACGATTAGTGGCGTTACCATTGAATTAAAATCCCAGGAGGTTCATATAAATGGCTAAGAAAATTATGTTCCAAGGAACAAGTTCTAATGTAGGTAAAAGTATTCTTTGTACTGCATTATGCCGTATCTTTTATAGAAGAGGTTTTAAAACTGTTCCCTTTAAAGCTCAAAATATGGCCCTCAATTCTTATGTGACAAAATGGGGCGATGAAATTGGTCGTGCTCAAGTAGCGCAAGCTGAGGCTGCTGGCATAGATCCTATTGTACAAATGAACCCCGTGTTATTAAAACCTACAGGTAATCAATCTTCTCAAGTTGTATTGATGGGGAAACCTGTGGGCGTTTATAGTGCTAAAGAATACCACACAAAATATTCCTTAACCGCCCTTGATAAGGTAAAAGAATCTATCGATTTCTTAGATTCCAATTTTGATATGATGGTTATTGAAGGTGCAGGTAGCCCTGCAGAAGTGAATCTCAAGGCTAATGATATCGTAAATATGCGCATTGCTAAAATGACGAAAGCACCTGTATATCTCATCGCTGATATCGATCGTGGTGGTGCTATTGCATCTATCGTGGGTACTTTAGAATTGCTCGAACCAGAAGAACGAGATCTCATTAAAGGTATTGTTATCAATAAATTCCGTGGTGATATTAAACTATTAGTACCTGCACTTACCTTCATTGAAGAAAAAACAGGAAAAAAAGTAGTTGGTGTCATTCCTGCCATTGAAAACCTTGATATTGATGAAGAAGACTCTGTTGCACTGGAGAACAAACGCAATAGTGGAGCTAAAGAAATTCAAGTAGTGGTTATGCAAACACCTAAAATTTCTAACTTTACTGACTTTGATGCATTAAATTATGAACCAGATGTATCTGTTCGATTCGTCGGCCCTGGCGATGTTATTGGCAATCCGGACTTAATCATTTTACCGGGCTCCAAAAATACACTAGCAGATCTTACATATCTTCGTAACTCTGGTTTTGCCGATGAAATAAAAAAACTTGCTGACCAAGGTACACCTGTTATTGGTGTATGTGGGGGCAATCAAATGTTGGGTAAAACGATTTATGATCCGCATCATATGGAAGGAGATATTGAAGAAATTGAAGGTCTTGGTTTAGTCGATTCTTCTACCACAATGAAGGATCAAAAAACAACACATCAAGTAGAATTCAATGTTTCAAATCTTCAATTTTTAAATGGTACATTTACAGGTGAAAAACTAGTAGGCTATGAAATCCATATGGGGGATACTACGCCATTAGTAGATACCGTGAGCCGTTGTTTCACTATTACGAGCCGCAGTGAAGAGGCGGTCAATGTAATTGATGGCTTTATCGATGGCAATCATCAAGTAATGGGGACATATATTCACGGTGTATTTGATAATGATGAATTTAGACGCTTTATTATCAATCAGTTACGTGAACGTAAGGGGTTAGAACCATTAGATGTAGTATTCCATTATTTTGAACACAAGAATGCAGCTTACAATCGATTAGCTGACATTGTAGAAGAACACTTAGATATGGATTATATTATGTCTACCTTGGGTTAGTAGGGGAGATGTATGGAACATTTAACAATATTGCATTGGTTTACAAAGTATAGCTTTGTATGTATTCCAATCTTAGCATTTATATTGGATTTGCTCATTGGAGATCCCAATAGCAAATACCATCCTGTGGCTATAATTGGTCGTATTATATCTTTTTTCGAGGCAGTTCTATATAAAGATACTGATAATGATACAAAAAAACTATGGTACGGCGGTATTGCAGTAGGTTTAATCCTTGTTTCTGTATATATTATAGTTTCTTTGATTCTTTGGCTTGGTGGCGTAGTTGATGAATGGGTAGAATATGCACTTGAAGTAATTATTCTGTACATTGCTATATCTCCGCGTTCACTAGCTGGTGCTGGTTTTACTATTAGTCAATTAATTAAGCAAGATAATATTGAAGAAGCTCGCAAGAGATTATCTTGGATTGTAGGGCGCGATACAGAAGAATTAGATGAGAGTGAAATTACACGAGCTACGGTAGAAACCATTGCTGAAAACACAGTGGATGGAATTATTGCTCCCTTATTCTTCTTTATCCTTGGCGGTCCAATGGGTGCAATTCTATATAGAACTGCCAATACTATGGACTCTATGCTGGGGTATAAGAATCAAAAATATTTATACTTTGGTCGAGTAGCAGCTCGCTTTGATGACGTGCTCAATTGGATTCCTGCACGCATTACCTTTATATTATTAATAATTTCTGCATTCTTTTTACGCTTTGATGCTAAAAAAGCCCTACAAATTGGCTTGCGTGATGCCCATAAGCATCCA
>URPT01000161.1 GCA_900549845.1 uncultured Veillonella sp.
TAATCAAACCTACGTGGCCATAGGATCCAATTTCAAGACCTTCGTAAAGATGTTGAGCAATCATCATGGTACGCTTCGCACCAAAGTTCAATTTACGCACACCATCTTGTTGCAACGTAGACGTTGTAAACGGAGGTGCCGCTTTACGAGAACGCTTGCGCTTTTCAATATTTGTCACTACTGCATCAGCTCCGCCAATAGCATCAACTACGGCTTGTGCTTCACTTTCAGTAGTAATATCGATTTTCTCGCCTTTAATATGAGTCAGTTCTGCGGTGAAAGCCTCTTTTTTAGGCGTTTCAAAATTGCCTTCAATAGTCCAATATTCTTGTGGCACGAAAGCTTGAATTTCTCGCTCTCGTTCACAGATAAGTCGAACTGCAACGGATTGCACACGACCTGCACTAAGGCCCTTACAAACCTTTTTCCATAATAAAGGACTCAATTTATAACCTACGATACGGTCTAATACACGGCGTGCTTGTTGGGCATCAACCATGTTCATATCGATAGTACGTGGAGACTCTAAGGCCTCTGCTACAGCATTTTTAGTAATCTCATTGAACGTAATACGACATGTAGATGTAGGATCTACGTTTAAAATGTACGCTAAATGCCAAGAAATAGCTTCCCCTTCGCGGTCAGGGTCAGTTGCGAGCAATACGGCACTGCTTTCATCGGCATAGGAAACGAGTTCATCAATAACCTTTTTACGAGTTACCAAATTGCTATAACGAGGCGTGAAATCATGTTCGATATCGATGCCCATTTGAGACTTTGGCAAATCTCGTAAGTGGCCCATACTCGCCTTTACAACGTAGTTAGGACCTAAGAATTTTTCAATTGTTTTAGATTTAGCAGGAGACTCTACGATAACCAATACTTTGCCATCAGGATTATATACGCGTGGTTCACGTTGCTCTGGTGGCACGGAGGTTTGTAGTACAGATTTATCCCGTACAATCCCCATTGGAGTAAGGGATTCTTTAGTAACCTTACGTTTTATGGTAGTACTCTCTTTCTTAGTACTTTTCTTTTTACTATCTTTACTAGTACTAGCTGCTTTTGGCTCGCCAATAACGATTGATCGTTTAATGGACAAGTATATCACTCCTAGTCATATTAATATAGCCTCTCGGCGGATGATTCTCTATAGCCCCTTCCATTTCTAACTCTAGTAATAAGGGCTGCAGTTGTTGTAATGGTATAGAGGTCGCTTTCAAAATATCACTAACGGTGATACAACGATCATGAGGTATTTCGCTTAAGATTAAACTCCTATCCACATTAAAGCTTAACATAGAGAGCCCTTGTGTATCAACACCCTGACCATTATTCCCTATTTGTTTACAATCTTTTACACCCATAGCATCTCTTTTATTGGGTGATGAAAGTTTCTCTTTAGTACTAAACATATCTCGCAAGGTTAAATGATATTCCTTAACAATGTCCTCATAACCAGTTAATACAAAGGCGCCATTACGCATGAGGAATTTATTGCCATCTGCCGTGTGGTCTAATAAATTACAAGGTACTACAAATACATCCCGACCTTCGCTAACAGCCATATCCGCCGTAATCAATGAACCACTACTTCCTTTTGCCTCTACTACGATTACACCTCTACTAAGACCACTAATAATACGATTACGAGCTGGGAAATGTTTAGCCGATGGTGGCGTACCAGGTGGGTATTCAGATACAAGCAAACCATTATTTTGTAAAATTTGATCAAACAATTTAGTATTCTCTCGTGGATATACTATATCTAAGCCACAACCCATGACCACAATCCCATACCCCAAGCTAGCCAATAGTCCTTCATGACCATGTGTATCAATACCTCGTGCACCTCCACTGACGATAATAGTGCTGTATTTACCGAGCTCTTTACCAAGCATTCTCGCTACATTACGTCCATATAAGGAGCAACGCCGTGCCCCTACAAGGGCAATACGATTTAACCGTCTATCTAAAAGGGCTCTATTACCTCGCATAAACAATATAGCCGGTGGATTATAAATATGGTTCAAAATAGATGGAAAATCTTTATCTAAAAAGGTAGTAACATCCATCTTATATTCGTCTATTTTATGAATGATATAATCTAACTTTTCATCCTTAGCCGATGATGCTATAGCACGTTTATCAGCAGTAGAAATATGTGTATAAGGTTTTAAATTTTCAACCTTCTTAACGGCTTGCCAAGCATCATAAGACGACCCAAAATCCTCTATGAAACGCCGTACATGTGTGCCTCCCACATTATATAAACTTTGCAAGCCAGCAATATAAATAGTATCATCGTATCTAGTCATCTTTACACCTATTTACCTGTTCTAAACAACATAGCCTCGGAAATGTGATGAGGCTCCACTTGTGGATTTCCCTCAAGGTCCGCTATAGTACGAGCCACCTTTAATATGCGATCAAAGGCACGTCCACTTAAATGAAAGTGATCAAATATATTGCCTAATACACTCCAGGCCTTATCAGTAATATGACATAGCTCACTTATGGCCTTGTGAGGTACGGCTCCATTAGAATTAAACTCCAAGTTTTCATAACGTTTCTGTTGTAAAGTAGTTGCCATAATCACTTGTTGTCTCATACTTTCACTTGTCATAGTAGACATCGAATGATCTAATAATTGTTCTAGTGTAGGTCTTTCAACGGGAATATGTAAGTCAATGCGGTCCATAATAGGCCCTGACAACCGTTGCTGATAGTTTTTAACCATCGTTTCTGTACAGACACATTCCTTATGAGGATCATGGTAATACCCACAAGGACAAGGATTGGCCGCAAGAATACAAATAAAATTAGCTGGATATATATAATTTCCTTGAGACCGATTTATAGTAATCGTTCTAGACTCTAAAGGCTGTCGTAATGCATCGATTACTTGGCGTTGAAACTCAGGCGCTTCATCCATAAATAATACACCTCCGTGAGCTAATGTTACCTCTCCAGGACGTCCCTGTATCCCTCCACCGACCATACTAGCCAAAGTTGCCGTATGATGAGGATGTCTAAAAGGTCTAGATTTCACTAGCCCATTATCACCTAGTAAACCTATTACATCTTGTATACGACTCACTTCAACAATTTCATTCCAAGTCATAGGAGGCAATATGGTCGGCAATCGTTCGGCCATCATCGTTTTACCC
>URPT01000162.1 GCA_900549845.1 uncultured Veillonella sp.
TATATGGTCCATCCTTTAGGGTTGAATTATTTGATTTCATTAGCGATACAGGCATTTTAGATGGTCTAGATGTAGGTACTATTTGGGAAACTCCTGTTCGTGAAAGTATCGAAGCTCATAGCAAAACGGGAGAACTCGTTCTATATGCGTATGTAGAAGAATATGCAGGCATGGTAGAAGAAATTCTTCAATCTTATGAAGATAAAAAAGTTGTGCTTTATACGGCATCTCCAGTGTGCTATAGCATTTTGACACGTTTATATCCGATGGCGCAAATTATTAATCAATGGCCTCATCGTAGCTATTTTGATCATATCTTTACAGGTACGGTTGGCATGTTCCAATCCTCTGAAGATATTGTGGAAGAAGTGGCTAATGGTTTACATAATCTTGTTCCAGAAGGAACTGCACAATTATTCTTGCCTGCGACGATGGCACAAAATCAATTAGGTTTGAATAATATGGCATTACAATTCTTCTTGAATCAAAAGCGTGTAGAAGCGATTCGTGAATGGACACCATTAGGGGCTTACGAAATTGTATATGGCAAATATGATGTTAAAAAGATGCGTGTTGGTCTACGTGAACGCGTAGGAGAAGAATGGAAAACGATTAACTATATTCCGTTGCCTCATGGTGTGTTCGCTCAATTGCCAGTATTTACCGTATTAAATTATGGCTTGTCTTTGCGTTCTATTTTGCTACCAGGTGGTCAAACTGATGTAGCCTTAGGACAAGATGGTATTTACTGTATCGACAGCCGAGTTTCTGAATTAGGTCGTAATGCTCTTGTTGGAAATGGCGCTTATTTCCTTACATTTAAACGTCATGCAGATCATATAGATGTAGATATTACTACAGAAGCACCAAAAGAGGACATTTATTGGATGTTCCCAGATGCTGAATTAGCCTATATGTGGTATGCATACTTCTGTAGTACTATTGGTCAAACATTGATTCAAGAAGTTTCCATGCTTGTTCAAACAGATGAGTCATTCGGTTATATGCTTAGCAGCGTACGTCGACGCGTGTTAGATGTTAACGACGAGGCTCAACTATTTACATCTGTTCAAGCAGCTGATGAAGCGTATATCAAGGCTGTGACAGAAGCGACAGAGGATTGGAAATCTACAGTAGATGAATTAGGTGCTCAAGTTATGCCACCAACAACATCTATTGATATTGAAGATTATAGCGATTATAAAAACTAATTGTAAAAGTCTAATATTTAGTTTAAAATATATCGTATCCTAAAAAATATAAACTACTAAATATAGTAGGTATGAAACATACTACACGAATGTGTAAGAAAGGAGGACTCATGGCTGTTATTAATTTTGAAATCTTCAAAGTTATTGGTACTTTATCTGAAGATAAAGACGGTTGGAAAAAACAATTAACATGTACTAGCTGGGGCAAATATAATCCTAAGTTTGACCTTCGTGCTTGGGATAGTGAATATACAAGCATGAAAAAAGGTATTACCCTTTCTTTAGAGGAGCTCATCGCATTGCGTGACATCCTTAATGAAAGTGACTTAGAGACCATCCTAGCTGAGTCTATTGAAGAAAAACAAGCATCCAAGGAATAGTATTGGCAACTTGCATTTGTGCATATGTCATGCTATAATCTATAAGAATAATATTGATTGTCGGAAAGAGGTGTATAGAATGAAACAAGGTATTCATCCAGACTATAAAGAAGCTACAGTAACTTGCGGTTGTGGCAACACATTCAAAACTGGCTCTGTAAAAGAAGACCTTCGTGTAGACGTTTGCTCCAAATGCCATCCGTTCTTCACTGGTCAACAACGCGCAGCTCAAGCTCGTGGTCGTATTGAACAATTTAACAAACGTTACGGCAAATAATTTGTCATGTAATGTAGCATCTATGGGCAGGGCTATGAGCTCTGCCTCTATTTGTTTATGAGAGGAGCTCTTGTGAACACAGAACGTATTAAAAAGTTTGTCGGTGGACAAGCTGTGATCGAAGGTGTCATGATGAGGGGGCCTGGTGTTACAGCAACAGCTGTACGAGAACCATCAGGAACCATTGTAGTTCAAAAAGAGCCTACAAAATCTATTGCTGACACATATCCAATTTTGAAAAAACCATTTCTTCGGGGCTGTGTAGCTCTCTATGAATCTCTAGTGATTGGCATGAAGGCATTGTCCTTCTCTGCTAAAGCCGCTGGCGATGAAGAGGAAGAAATGTCTAATAGTGAAATTGCCATTACTATGGTTATTTCCACCATATTTGCGATAGCTGTATTTTTGGCATTGCCTACATTTATCGTAAAATTTATTCCTGGTGTACAGGATAATCATGTAGTATTAAATCTCATTGAAGGTGTCATTCGTTTAGTTCTTTTTCTACTCTACATTTGGGGTATTGGTCTTACGAAGGATATTCAACGAGTTTTCCAATATCATGGGGCAGAGCATAAAACGATTCATACTTATGAATTAGACTTGCCTCTTACTGTAGAAAACGTTCGCAAACAAAGTCGCTTACATCCGCGATGTGGCACAAATTTCTTACTTATCGTTATGGTTGTAAGTATCTTTGTATTTGCCTTTTTAGGTTGGCCTAATTTGTTAGAACGTATTCTGAGCCGCGTACTGCTTATGCCCGTAGTAGCAGGTATTGCGTACGAGGTTATTCGTCTTGCTGGTCGTAGTGAGCATTCCTTTGTGAAAGCTCTTATCAAACCAGGTCTTGCATTACAGTACATGACCACACGTGAACCAGATGATGATCAAATTGAAGTCGCTATACGAGCTCTTGAAGAGGTTCGCCCTCCTGAGAGTGATGCATATGAAGAGGAATAAACATGTTAGTAGATAAATTACAAGTTATTGAAGATAAATTTATGGACCTGGAGCAGCGCATCAGTGACCCTGAAGTGATTGCACGCCAAGATGAATGGCGTAAATTAACACGTCAACATGCTCAATTATCTGAAACAGTTGAAACATTCCGTACTTATAAAAAAGTATTAGCTGGTATTGATGAAGCTATGGAAGTTATTGAAGATAAATCCATGGACGAAGAATTCCGCGAAATGGCACAAGAGGAATTGAAAGAGTTGAAACCTCAAAAAGAGGAATTGGAAGAAAAG
>URPT01000163.1 GCA_900549845.1 uncultured Veillonella sp.
AGAGTTATAGAGTTTTTGAGTTATAGATACAAATATACTAGTTAAAAAACTATAATATTTATAGCTAATCATAATGTAAAAAGACGAGGTTTCTTAGGAGGTCTCGTCTTTGCGTTTATTCAAAACATTTCGTTTATCCAAAATAATTTTAATTTTGTTACCAAAGACACTGAAATTAAATCTCAATTAACTTATAATAAAGTCAACAAAAGGATAATCCTTTTAGTTACATCAATTGAGTTTTGACAAAATTTATTTCAATCTACTTTTTAATTACTTTTACCATTATATGGTTATATAAGGAGTGATTTCTATGAGTAAGACTTTCACAAAAAATATCCCAGTCAACGAAATTTTACATCTAGGCGATCGTTTAGAGTATAAAGAGGGGCAAGTGATTAGTATTACGATAGCCCAAAATGAACGACTCAGTATTACCTTATTTGCGTTGCCAAAGGGAGAAGAAATCTCTACACATGTAACTGTAGGTGATGCGATTGTGCAAATCCTCGATGGGGAGGCACATATCGTCGTTGGCGATGTTGAACATAATGTGAAAGCTGGAGAAACATTGATTATGCCATCTGAAGTGCCACATAGCCTTGATGCTCGCGAAAACTTCAAGATGCTGTTGACCGTAGTTAAATAAATATATCATAATGAATGCATCCCTTGGATTTCTAGGGGATGCATTTTTTGCTTTGAGAGAGGGCGAATGTATGAACATCGTTGAACAATATAATTTAACTTTACAGATAGAGGTTGTAAAAGAACAAAGTGCAGAGACATTAGCTCGTCTATGCAAGTTAGTTGATGAAAGTGGGACTAATCATTGTATAGAGTTTTTAAAAGCCTTTTCTCATATTGTTAATACAGAACTATATTTGGTTACATCTATTGATGAATTAGAATCTTTAAAAAAACGTATGACAGAGATTGAAATCCAAATTAAGGATTCAATGATTCAAGCTTCTCATATTGTTAGTGATATTAAAGAAATTAGTGATTTACAAGGTATTGAGTCCTATAGCTCTGAAGATTTCGACAAGGCTTTAGAACTCACTATTGATTTGTTAACGTTAAATAAAAATATATCTAATATGCCTCACGCTGTTATTTTAGGTGGCCAAAGTGGGGCAGGGAAAACAACTATTCATCGTGTCAAAATGATGGAGTCAAAAGGCGACTATATTGTTATAGATGGCGACACTTATCGTGCGCAGCACCCACATTTTAGAGCGCTTCAAGAAAAATATGGTGTTGATAGTGTAGAGTACACAAAAATGTTTGCTGGTAAGATGGTAGAGGCTGTGATTGATAAATTAAGCGCCTTGAAATACAATTTAATTATTGAAGGGACATTGCGCTCGGCAACTGTGCCAATTAAAACAGCTACATTATTAAAATCTAAAGGATATACAGTCGACTTTTGTTTGATTGCTACTAAACCGGAACTATCTTATTTGACAACACAATTACGATATTTAGAAATGCTAGTAGTGGATCCTTTACAAGCCAGAGCTACACCTAAAGAGCATCACGATGGAATTGTGAAATCTTTGGTATCTAATATTAATGAATTAGAACAAAGTGGATTATTTGAGAGTATTCAAGTATATAAACGGAATTTAATACAAGTGTATAATTCCAAACAATGTACCGAGCCAGTTGGCACCATTGTAGAGAACGTGTTATTTGGTACTTGGACACAGGATGAAACTGATTTGTTAAATGCAGGTAAAGCACAAGAACTGGAGTTAAGAGCGAAATTACCTTAGGGAGCAAAAGTGTAATGGACTATTTTGACTATTCATATAAACATAACTACATAGAGTTTAGTAGTAACATATATAGGGTTAGTACATATCATTATAACTGGCATGCAGAAACTGAGATTTTTATATTGTTAAAAGGTAGCGTTGAGATGAGTTGCAATGGTGAGGTTTTTACGCTGAAACCTCTTGATGTTGTAATTATTTCTCCTCAAGTAGGGCATGCAACATTAGCCCTTGAAGAGGATACTATAGCCTTTGTTACTCATGTAGGTAACGAATTTTACCAACAGTATGATTCGGATTTTGGGACGTATCAATTTATTTTACGTTCAGATGATAGTACGCGTCATAATGAATTCTTTACAACCTTACGCCATCATGCTGCTATGACGATGTTATTGATGATTAAAGGTGAAAGCCCAGTACATCGAATGTGGATAGAACATCATTACTTAGCTTTGGCCGGTGATGTATTTAGAGAGTTTGATCCTATAAAAATGGTTCACGAAAATGCTAGACCTGGCGATATAAAACCGGCATCTTTTGATAATATGATCGCCTATATTGATGAGCATTATGATCAGAAAATAGAGCTAGAAGATATTGCGAAAATAGGGGGCTATAATGTTGCCTATACATCGCAGTTTTTTAAACGACAAATGGGGATTTCATTTGTTGAGTATGTATTGCGGTTGAGAATTCGTGATGCTACTGTTCGATTAGCTAGTACGGATGAGGCTGTCGCAAGAATTGCAAGCGATTGTGGCTTTGCCGATGTGAAAGCCTTTAATGTGGCTTTTAAAAAGCATTTTAATATGACTCCCACAGAATATCGTAAGCAAGTAAAAGGGATTGGCCGTAAAACTGTTTTGCAAGATTGGAAAGAAATTATTTCTGTAGACAACCAAGATGTACTTGATGTATTGCATTCATTCTTGTCCTATGAAGATGATTCACGAGCCAAGAGCGAATTGGAATTTATGAGCCAAAAATTGGAAGCTTTGAAAGAAAAGTTAGCCGATGTAGTAAAGGATTTATAAAGATGTTTTATTATATCTCTATGGTAACTAGATTATTATAGTAACTAATTCTTATAGTAGCTAATCTTAGGATAAACGTTTTGTGGCAAATTATTTTTGCTGAATTTATGACATATATAGAAAGATTAGAATTGGGTAAATTTCTATATTAAGAAAACCTATAAAGTTATAAATAAAGCACTACTGGTGATGATATGTACCCATTTTCCTGGACACATATTATTTACTAGCCTAAACATATGGATGCTTCCCTGTATTTTACAGGAGGCATCCATTTTGTTTTTTTCTGGATCC
>URPT01000164.1 GCA_900549845.1 uncultured Veillonella sp.
AAATACTATACCTAAGAAGCATGCAAACCTCTAGGCTACTTTTCCTGCACTTTAGCCTCCTCCCAAAAAGCATCCAGCTCAGCTAATGAAAAGTCTTCCCATGAGCGATCGCTTTGGTTAACACAAGCTTCTACATGTAAAAAACGCTGTCGGAACTTTGTGTTTGTGCGATTTAGTGCATTTTCACCGCTTATTTTATACCATCTTAATAGATTAATCAAGGAAAAAAGCACATCTCCCGCTTCTTTTTCCATATTTTCTCTATCTTCTTGGGCAATAGCCTCCTTAAATTCATCCATTTCTTCGGAAACTTTCGCCCAAACCGGATCGAGCTCATCCCAGTCAAAACCTAGCTTCGCGGCCTTTTCTTGTAGTTTGTAAGCCGCCACTAAAGCAGGTAAACCTTTGGACACACCATCTAATACAGATTTTTGTATATTTTTCTTTTCTTGTGCCTTTAATTCATCCCAACTGTATGATTTTTCATTATTTTCAGGGTCAAAAACATGGGGATGACGACGAATCATCTTTTCTGTCACATCGTGAATTACATCTTCTAATGTAAATTGACCAGCTTCCTCAGCTAATTGACTGTGAAAGACCACTTGTAATAATACATCACCAAGTTCTTCACGAAGATTTGGCATATCTTTATTATCAATAGCATCTACTACTTCATAGGTTTCTTCGATGAAATATCGACGCAACGACTCATGAGTTTGCTTTTGATCCCAAGGACAACCATTCGGAGCACGCAAAGCTTTTACTACATCTACTAATGGTTGTACCGATACTGGCTTATCAGTATTGTTCTTCATATAGCTTAGCCTCCTCCTTATCTCGGCGAGCTTGTAAGCGCTTACCTATAATAGGGAAATGATACATATCGGCTTTTACAACGGCCTTTGTTAACCATAGGGATAAACCGTACACAAATACGGCTACAATAATAGCTACTGCCACTGCACCACCGTTACCGAACAGTTCTACAGTCGTCACATACACCACCTGTGTAGCACCACCCATAGCCATGGCAGACACTACAATCTTTAATAGCTCTAATTTATTGAGTACGGAGCCTACATATTTTTTAACAAATATATAGTTTATGAGTGCCGCAATAGCAAAGTTTAAATTCGTGGCCCATGCAGCACCATTAATGCCAAGTTCAATAGTACCTGTCAATTGATAGTCCAAGAATGTCTTAGCCAATAGACCGATAAAAATGGCTACCATAGGAATAACCGTTCTACCTAAGCCCTGCAAAATACCTGCTGTAATCTGTTGCCATCCTAAGAATATAATACTCAAGCTAATAACAGCGATAACAGGACCAGCATGAGGCGTTGCGTATATCAATTTAGATATAGGTGTCGCTAATACACAGAGCCCAATGCAAGCTGGTATGGTAAACATATTGGCAATCTTAATGGCTGTGCCGGCGCGCTGTACAATGCGGTGCACATCACCTTGGGCATGTGCCTCAGATACAGCTGGTACAAGGCTAGCCGCTAAGGATGTAGTCAAAATGATAGGCAAACCAATCAACGATGTAGCCATCCCTGTGAGATAGCCAAATTGTGTTGTCGCTTCATTGAGGTAATACCCAATATCCATCAATCGCTTTGGTACGATAAATGTATCGATAAGAGATACCATGGGCAACATAATATTAGCCATTGAAACTGGTATAGCCAAGCTAAATAGTCGTTTGACTACAGAGCCATTGCTTTCACCAATAGCATTGGGATTCTGCTGTGCCAACATTTGCGCTCGTACACGACGCTGACGATAGTAAAAGTAAATCAATACGATTAACCCAGCTAATACACCGGGGAATGTAGCGAACGTTGCACCACCTGCCGCCAAGTGTAGACCTCTATCAATGAAATAATAAGCTAAGCCCACCATAGAGGATACGCGGAAGATTTGTTCAAAGACTTGGCTAGTTCCCGTAGGTACCATGTATTGGAAGCCTTGGAAGTAACCTCTAAAACAGCTCAAAATCGTAACGATGAAGATAGCTGGCGACAATAGCTGAATCGCTAAGAGTGCACGAGGATCTGTAATAATATGGGTATCTATGAGCCACTGCGCACTACCGTATAAAGCTACACTAAATACAAGACCTAATAGTGTTAACACCTTTAACGATACGGAAAATACCTGTTGTACGCCCCGCATATCATCATTAGCTAGCTTTTCCGCAATCATAATGGATATAGCAACAGGAATGCCTGCAGCGGAAATACTAACGATAATTTGATAAATCGGATAGGCCATCATATATAGGCCAATCCCTTCACCACCGAGAACGCGTGCAATAAGGACTTTACTGAAGGCACCGATAACCTTAACGATAATCCCAGCTAAGGTTAAAATCATAGCGCCCTTTAAAAATCGATTCATAGGCCCTCCTTAGACGATGATTTTTGGCTCAAAGCCTTCATCACCGCTTCCGTAATGGTCAAAATAGAACCTTTCATACCATTGAGGCTCACATATAATGTAGCCGGCTTAGTATCTGCAAATTTCATCTTCTTCCAGAGATCTTCCCGTACAGCCCCCATATCCCAGTCAGCCATCTTGGAATCGTCATGCCAATGAATGGTGAGCTGTTGATCTCTACGGACGATACTTTTAATGCCCAGCAATCGCGCTTGTTCTTTAATTTGAGCAATACGCAATAATCGGTCTACTGGATCTGTTGGCGTACCGAATCGATCGATGAGTTCATCCGTCATATCATCAAGCTGTTCTTTCGATTTAATATGTAATAATCGTTGATATACAGAAATTTTACGGGCACTATCCTTGATATATGCATCGTCAATAAAGGCATCTACCTCTAGGTCGATGGCTGGGTCAATGGATACTTCCCGTTCCACCTCTTTATTTTGAGCCTTCGCGATGGCTTCTTCAAGCATGCTCACGTACATACCAAAGCCGACAGATGCGATATTACCATGTTGCTGTGAACCTAAGAGATTACCAGCACCGCGAATCTCTAAATCTCGCATGGCCAACTTAAATCCTGCGCCGAGCTCG
>URPT01000165.1 GCA_900549845.1 uncultured Veillonella sp.
ACTGACGATCTTCGCCGTGACAGGGCGACATGTTAACCGCTACACCACGGGGCCGCGTATCAACTCTCGTTGACTACTCGTATATATTAACATGAGGCACCCTACTAATGCAAGTACTTTTTTCTAATTTTTTGATGAATTTTTCCAAAATATATGAAATTAGGAACTATCTATTAAAAATCGTAAATATTAGCCATTTATATTTAGTATGCTTGAATATACTACAAATTATACCTATAATTACAGAAATCAAAAACGCCTGTAAAGCAGATATTTTTTCTGATTTGTGACTATCTTAAGAACCAACTTAAGGATAATAATAAAATTGGCACCTAAAATTCTTTAACGAAAACTAGGTACCAATTTCAACATAATTATATAAAATTGTTTATTATGATATTTTTACAAGTATGATACAAATTATAAATGATCCCAAGGGCCATCACGCAAGTCTTGTTCCCAATAATACTCAACCTTCATATCACCACGTTTGACCTTATCGAATACCTTAGAACGTGCAGTGGTCATCACATTTTCACTATGCTTACCACCGAAATACGCATATCGAGATTTACCCAATGTGTACATAACTGATACATAAGGTTCTACAGAACTAATATTACTTTTACCAATTCCTAGATCTACAGAAATATGAGGCGTCACATTCATTTTAGCGCCTACCTTTAATCCATGTATAGATTGCCACTTATGTTGGTCAATATAGAACATCTCTTCTGGATGTTCTCCTGGCGCTTTTGTTTTCCAATGATATCCTTCCACATAACTAGATAGCCAACGAGCATTCTTATAATCGCGTGTATACCGTATATCAAAGCCATCCAATACATGTTCATAAGAATATCGAGGTGTTCTATGAATACCATCAGGTGGTGAACTTAAGCTATCATGAAAATCTATTGCCCGTGGTACTTGACGCAAAGGTGTGTTAATGTCATAAGGCCCCACCTTTTTTTCTGATAGTCCACGGTATACGTTGACACTAATCGTATTTAGACCAGCTACATATTCTAATCCTGCACTAACACGAGAAAGTTTATCCTTAAATGCATAGTCATAGAATACATTAGCGCCGACGTAGGCATGCTCATGTGTACTAAGTCGACGATAGCCAACACCAGCAGTACCGACAACACCAAGCGTATCATGTTTTACTACTTCACCTTTATCAATATAGGTACCTTGACCGTCAATTCTTCCAAAATCTGAATCCGAACCATTCCAATATGTAGTAGTGGAAACTTTTTCGCCACCATTACCATCTAATCGACCTTGTACAAACACCATGGATTTGCCATCTTTACCATATTGTTTTATGGGTTGTAACGTCTCTATAAAATACTGTGTATTCACTTTCTGCTTAGAGTTATGATTACGATAATGGAATCGTGTATCATAGCTTAGATTATTATCAGTCATTTGTTTATTAGGCATTGCATAATCATGATAGGAATCTTCCTGGCTTCCTTTAAAACCAATACCAATATCAGTACGATCCATCCAGTTTGATTGAACATTTTCCCCAGTATCTTTATCTGCTGCTAATGCGCATGTAGCAAAACTACATGTCAATGCAGTACATACTAAAGATTTAATAATAACCTTTTTACTAACCATAGTCTCCCCTTCTTTATATGAAATTTTCGTGAAAGATACTTTTATTATATATTCTTTAGTCAACTAAAGCAATAATATATCCTATCCACTTTATAGCATATATATTCTCTATAGTTTATTAGTACATATATTTGAAAGTTCGACTGTTTTAAGTATTACTAATCAATAATTATAGTGAATCGTCTTTGACTATGATAAAATAAATATATATTATATAAATAATAAGAATGTAATATAAAATACTTTGGAGCAATACAATGAAATCAAAATCACTTATAACCATCTTAATTATTGCTATTGTAGGTGCGTTAGCAGCAGCATGGTATTTCATGTGGTACATTCCCCACACACCAGCCTATACGCTAAAAATTATTCATCAAGCTGTACAAGATAAAGATACCGACGAAGCTTTACGTCATATAGATACAAAATCTATCGTAAAAAACATCCTAGAACGAGAAGGCAACAAATATATAGATACCTCCAATCCATTTGGTAAAGCTACTATTGCAGCAGCTAAGACATTTGGTCCTTCTTTAATCGAAGATGTGATGCGAAAATATATAGAAGATCCAGACAGCTTTAAATCTCAGCCAGTTTCAACAGATTCTACTAATACGGCTCAAAGTGATGACAACATGTCCATGGTCGACCGTCTTGTAGATGGTCGTCTCTTCAAGGAGCATGATGTAGAGGTTAAAAACATCAAATCTGAAGACGATGGAGATACGGCTACCGTAACAGTAACAATCCAAAATAACAAAAAGAATATGACAAAAGATATACGAGTTTTAATGCGTCATTTAGGCGATGGCACATGGGTTATTTATGATATTCCAGATATAGAAGACTTATATACAGTAACTCGTAAATAGCTAGTAAAAAGTAATAAACCATAAGCAATTATTAACTTATACAGAATCTAAAAAAGGACAGTAGATACTAACATAGTATTTACTGTCCTTTTATCGTTATCTATTATCTATTATCTACTACCTATTACTTATTTTTTAGCTATTACTTATTTTTTAGCTATTACTTATTATCTATTACCGATCAAAGTCCACAATAGCTAATGTTACGGTCACTTGTGAGATGAGTCGTTCTGCATCGTCCTTCATATCAAAGCGCCATACATGTGAGGTCTTCCCTTTCACCAATAGTGTACCATGGGCTGTTAAAGCGCCTTCACATCGTACAGGGCGCAAGTGGTTAGCTGTAATAGATTGACCTACGCCAAATTTATCAGCACCAATGAGTTCGTTACTCATCATTCCAGCTGCAATTTCTGCAAAGGCTAGGGTCGCCCCTCCATTTAGGTAACCTTGCGGTTGCTTATGAAAGTCACCTAAATTCATTTTTGCCACACATGTAGTATCACTTGTCATATGAGGCTTTT
>URPT01000166.1 GCA_900549845.1 uncultured Veillonella sp.
AGCCATTTCAAGGGCTTTACTACGTATTTCTTCTAATGTCATGCTAATCCTTCTCTACGGATTAAATCCATAGCTTTATTAAATATAAAATCTTTAGATGTATCGTTATCAATATGTATCCATTCAATATATGGCATACGTTTATACCAAGTAATTTGGCGCTTTGCAAAATGTCGAGTATTCTTCTTAATTAAATCGCGGCATTCATCGAGGGTAATACGGCCATTCATATATTCTACAACCTCTTTATAACCAATGCCTTTAAAAGCTTGGCAATCTGGATTTACTCCAGATTTAAGAAGTTGCTCTACTTCTTCAATCAAACCTATATCAAACATCATATCAACGCGTAAATTAATGCGTTCATATAACTTATCACGGTCTCTCATAAGACCTATAACAGGTCCTTTATAAGATACACCATCTTTTGTCTGATTTCGCAACGAATCTACATCACCATGATGTAATATCTCAATAGCTCGATACAAACGATGTTTGTCGCTATATTGTATCTCTATATTATGCTCTTTACCTAATGTGAAAGCATAGTCTCGTAAGCCTTCAATACCTTTTGTATTATAAAGCTCATCAAGTTTTGCTCGTAAATTTTCATCAGGCTTAACATCATTAAAGTTATAGTTCTCCAATAATGATTGAACATACAGTCCTGTGCCACCAGATAAAATAGGAAGAATATTCTGATCTTTTAAACTAGCGATAATCTCTTTCGCTTGGTCTTGAAAAATAGATACCGAATATGAATCATTTGATTCTAGTATATCAATGAGATGATGTTTTACCCGATTAAGTTCATCCATCGATGGTTTAGCGGTACCAATATTGAGTTGTTTATATACTTGGTAAGCATCACCAGAAATAACCTCAGCATTAAGTTGTTCAGCTAATTCCAAGGTAAGATCAGTTTTGCCTACCGCCGTAGGTCCAACGATGGTAATTAAGGGATTCACAATAACTCCTTCATATATACACCATAGCCTATGCGGCTATACTTTCCCCCCACCCATTGATGAGGTGGATACTTTTGAAAGACCGAACTAAAGGGTCGTTCTTTTATAATAACACCATATCTAGCAACGCGCATAGCTTGCGACATAATTATATCATCAATATGACTTTCTACAGTATGACCACGAAGCGGCTTAAATTGTGGACTTTCCTCTACAGGCACTTCAAACATGGGATCAAAATAAATAATATCAACACTATTATCCGGTATGTTTGGTAAATAGTTTTCAAAGGTATCATGATGGACCTGAATACGACGTAACGCATTTGTTACACTATCCTCACTATGAATATAATGAGCCAATCCATAGGAAGTAGCAAGCCATATAGGAAACGAACCTTCTAATCCTTGTATTTGTGCATTAGGAAAAGCATAACTAACAATTATGCTATCACTAGCTAAGCCTATAGTAGAGTCGAGAAATTTAAACTGCTGTCCATCAAATATGCCTTTTTTATCCAGAATAGTTTGAACAGCATTAACTAGATGATCTCCTTCACCACGTTCTATACGTAATATACGTAGTTGTGCCATGGAAAGATGAAAGCTATGTTGTTTGTTTTCAGGAAAGTGGATGGTTAAACCAGAGCCTGAAAGAACTGCAATATATTCACATTGATGTTCTCTAAATAATGCCGGTATAGATGATTTTCCACGTTTTATATAGGTCATATGCATAGAGGAAGCCAATGCCTTGGCTTCCTCCTGAATAGCCTCATTAGATTTTTGAGATGTAGTTAAAATATTCATATTAAGACCGTAAGAATAATTTACCTAATTCATCAGGTGTAAATTTAATAATTGTTGGGCGACCATGAGGACATACATAAGGCTTTTCAGTACTAAATAAATCCTCAATTAAGGTAGTCATTTGATACATGTTTAAATTATGACCGGCCTTGATGGCCCCTCTACAAGATGCATAGGCTAGCATTTCATGACGCAACTGAGCCTTTGTAGGTTGTTGGTGGTCATGTAAGTAAGAAAATACATATTGGAGAATTTCAAACGCCTTAGATTCTACTAAATCTACAGGAGCGCCTACAAGTTTTATCTTTGTAGGACCACCTAATTCGACATCAAATCCAAGATCCAGTAATATTTCTCGTTCTTCCTCAACTAAATTCATTTCATCATCTGTGGCCTCACTATATTGAGGTACTAGTATAGATTGCATAGGAATTGCTTCAGAGGACTTACAAAGCTTATCATAACGTACACGTTCATGCGCCGCATGTTGATCTATAATATAGAGATCATCACCCTTTTTAGCCAAAATATAACAAGACGCAACTTGTCCCATCGGTAAGAATCCAGAATTTTGAATCGTACGTTCTTCTGTATTATCTTCCCGAATATCGTGAGCTAAGGACTTAAATCTTTCTACATCCTCTTTCGTATAACTAGTATATTCGGTAGGGACAGCATCAAAACTTTCATCTGTAAAGGAAGACTGTTCATACGTCGTCTTTGGCGCAGGTGGTGTGTACCCTTTAGTTTTAAGGTTCTCTACAAACTGCGTAGTTTCACTGCGCATGACTTCGTACCCTTTTGTACGTCGTCCACCAAAGACCTTATCAAAATCTACCGCTGTTGCTATATGTTCAGCAGACTGCATCTCATCTTGTACCACAGAAGGTGCTCTATACGAATCATACGTACTATTGCCAGCGGAAGATGAATTACTATTACTATCCCTATTGTTACTATTGAAGTCAATTCCATTAGTGACTGTACCATTTATATAAGAGGATGATTCTCGTTCATAACGCTCATGAAGGGGATTATTTAAGGCATTCAAAATACCATGGTAAACTGCTTTAAATATAATCTTATCGTCAGAAAATTTTACTTCACTCTTGCGAGGATGGACATTAATATCAACCATCTCAGCAGGAACAGTAATATTTAGGACTACTAAAGGATGACCATTTTTCGGTAATAGTGCATGGTATGCATTATCTATCGCCTTCATGATGGTTTTATCAGAAATAACG
>URPT01000167.1 GCA_900549845.1 uncultured Veillonella sp.
TTTTAGTAATGCATTCCAATCAGCGTTTTCATCTGTTACAGGGCCTGTTACCTCATAAATAGCAAAGTTACAAATAGCCATCATCTTTTTAACCTTATCCGGCATTTCTTTACCACCTAGTACTTCAAGGCCTGGCGGTGCTACACGGTTTAAACGGTCTATAATGGACTCTAAACTGTCATCTTCAATGACATCCATATCAATATATTCAGCAGCTGCTGTTACACCAAGAGCCAATGCAGAGGAAA
Organism: uncultured Veillonella sp.; assembly: GCA_900549845.1. GTDB lineage: Bacteria > Bacillota > Negativicutes > Veillonellales > Veillonellaceae > Veillonella. The sequence continues at coordinate 249 of URPT01000167.1, forward strand.
AGCTAATTTTCATATGTGGATTAAAGCCTTCAGAGTAAGCCATTTTAATTTCTGCACGGCGAATCATACGCTCTACAGCCTGTGCATAATCAAGGTGCGACAAAAATCGCAATTTTTCGCCTTTATTTAAGGCCAAACGTAACTTTTTCAACTCTGCCACCCTCCTTATAGTCAATAATTGCAGTATTTAGCTCTGGACATACATTACAGCCTTTACATGGACCGCGACGACAATCACTTGTTAAGTTTGCCTCTACTGCTTGTTCCCACTCTCGTTTCAAGAAAGCTTTACTTACTGTGCAATCTAAATGGTCCCAAGGTAATGGCTCATCAAAGTCACGAGTACGTCTTGCAAAATATGCTGGATCCAATCCACAATCAGCGAATGCTTGTAACCAAGTTTCATAGTTAAAGTACTCAGTCCAGCCATCAAATTTACAGCCCGCTTCCCATGCTTTCACAAGAACTTGAGATAATCTGCGATCCCCACGAGCAAAAGCGGCCTCCATATAGCCAGTATAACCATCATGGTAATGATAAGAAATATTGCGATTATTGATGAGAGATTTTAAGTAGCGTTGTTTACGATGAATTTCCTCAACATCTTGTTGCCCGTACCATTGGTATGGAGAATGTGTTTTTGGTACGAAGAAGGATACACTCACTGTGACAGAGCCATTCCGTTTACCTGTAATATCACGATGTAAATCAAGCACCTTATACGCCAAATCAGCAATACCTGCCAAATCTTCATCTGTTTCAGTTGGAAGCCCCATCATAAAGTACAATTTAACTGTATTCCAACCGGATTTAAAGGCATTTGTACATGCCGCCAACAAGTCTTCTTCACTAACACCTTTATTGATAACATCACGCATACGTTGTGTACCGGCTTCAGGAGCAAAGGTAAGACCACTCTTACGTACTTGTTGCACTTTTTTTGCAATATCGATGGAGAAGCTATCAATACGTAAGGATGGTAAGCTTACGCTCACTTGTTTATCTTTGAACTCTTCCATGAGCATATCTACTAATTCAGGTAATTTAGAATAGTCCGCAGAGCTCAAGCTCATTAAAGAAATTTCATTGTACCCAGTATTGGCAATCGTATCTTTAGCAATTTGTAACAAACGTTCTGGTGTCTTTTCACGAACAGGACGATATAGCATGCCAGCTTGGCAGAAACGACAGCCCCGTGTACAACCACGGAATAATTCAAGTACCGCACGGTCATGAACTATATCTAAAAACGGTACAACAGGTTTTGTTGGGTAGAAAACATTTTCTACATCTTCAACAATGCGTTTTTCAACAGCTGCAGGCACGTCTTCAAATCGTGGTGTAATGGATTTAAAATCGCCTTGCTCTGTATATTCCACATCATATAGAGCTGGACAATACGTACCAGGGATTTGAGCAACTTTACGCAAGAACGCTTCCTTCCCACCTGGGAATCCTTTTGCCTTTTCAGCCTTGTAGAGATCGATGAATTCATCGCCCCATTCTTCAGACTCACCAAGAGAAACAATATCAAAGAAATCTGCAATAGGCTCTACATTAAATGCACATGGGCCACCACATACGAGTAACGGGAAATCCATATCACGATCTTTAGCGTACATAGGAATGCCAGCCAAATCGAGCATATTCAAGATATTAGTAAAGCTCATTTCATATTGAAGCGTAAAGGCTAGTACATCAAAGTCTTTAATAGGCGTACGAGTTTCCAAAGAGAATAAAGGAATGTTGCGCTTGCGCATCTCCTCTTCCATATCGTGCCAAGGTGCAAACACACGTTCCGCTGCTGCATCATCACGACGGTTTACAAGACCATATAAAATTTTGATACCCAAATGACTCATGGCCACTTCGTATACATCTGGAAAAGCTAATGCCATTGTTACATCAACAGTACTGTGATCTTTTACGATACTGTTATATTCGCCACCCGTATAACGAGCAGGCTTTTGGACATGTTGTAACCATGACGTATCTAATTGAATCATACATCCTCCGTCTTTTCTGAAAGACTTCTTTCACAATCAATCCTATATATAGGTTATTTAAAAAATATATTTCGTCCGTTGCATTGCGATATTTAACAAAATACCAATACTCAACATATTCGTAGTCAATGCACTAACACCATAACTAAGGAATGGTAATGGAATACCTGTAACAGGCATAATACCAATGGTCATGCCTACATTAACGAGTACCTCGAAGGTAAACATAGTGGCAATCCCTGTAGCTAGTAACATACCAAAATTATCATTACACATATACGCTACTTTAATGCTGCGATAAATCAGCATAAAGAGCAAAAACAACACGATAATACAGCCTACAAAACCAAATTCTTCACCAATAACGGAGAAAATAAAGTCCGTATGGTTTTCTGGTAAGAAGTTCAACTGACTTTGCGTACCATTAAAGATACCTTTACCAAAAATCAAACCTGAACCAATGGCAATCTTAGACTGAATAATATGATAGCCAGATCCAAAAGGATCAATATCTGGATTTAAAAATACGAGAATACGTTGTTTTTGGTATTCTTTCAGTACAAACCAGCCCAAAGGCATCAAGAGTAAAGTCACGCTCGCAATGATTTTTATAAGCTTAGTTTTGATACCAGATATAAAGAGCATCCCTACAAATATAGCAATATATACGAGGGATGTCCCCAAGTCAGGTTGTAAGAATACGAGAAGGATAGGAATCCCTACATA
>URPT01000168.1 GCA_900549845.1 uncultured Veillonella sp.
TGGCCAATATCATTAAGCTCCGGATAAATCCATCAAGTAATGTACAAATGGCTACAATAGCACTGGACCAATACCAACGTTCTTCATAGAGTCGATGTTTCACTGCAGATAATAGGTAAACCACAAGAACGTAAGGGAATAAATGAAGCCCAAAGAAATTAGATATCAATACATCATGTACAATACCACCTATAACAGCTGCCATCAGCCCCATATAACGACCTTTAAATAGTGTGACCATAACAATGATGGTCAAAATTAAATTTGGTAACCAATTCGTATGAAAAATAGCAGGCAACAATTGAGCCTGTATAAAATAAATTAAGAATCCACAGAGGACTAAAGCTAGACGCGTCATGGTTTAACGGCCCCCTTTGCCCCTTCAACTTGATCCCGTTGTGTTTGAGGTACCAGTTTAGGCTCAAGGCCTGGTTTTTGTGGTGCACTAACAGAAGATGATGTAAGAACAAACACCTCTTCCAAACGGTAAAAGTCTACACTAGGTGTGATAACGGCATTCTTAACAAAGCCTTCTGTATCATTTTCGATAGACTGTACATTACCAACAGGTAATCCTTTTGGATAGATACCACCGTACCCAGAGGTTATTAATTTATCCCCTACTAATACATCGCCATCACGAGCAATATTTACCATTGATGGTGTACGAGGTGAATCTCCATCACCTTTTACAACACCAGATAAACGGGATTCAGGACGCTGTACGATAACACCAATTGCACTACGCGGGTCAAGAATAGTTTGCACACGAGAGGAATGAGGATATACATCGGTAATAAAACCAACTACCCCACTTGGTACAACGACAGCCATATTAACGGCCATCCCATCTTCACTACCCTTATCGATAGTGAAAGTATTTGTCCATGTACCGTAATCCTTTGTAATAATGCCAGCCAATGTCATGGAAAATTCCGGATGACTACTCTTATAGTTAAGAAGCTGACGAAGTCGAATATTTTCTGCCACTACCTCATCATAGTTAACTACCTTTTGTTCTAATGCGGCTTTACGAGATGCTTCCTCATCACTTTCAATAGTTGCAGAAATAGCATTGTTGAGCACTGTGAAGCCTGTTTGCACACCATCAAGTAAACGAGCAGAGCCATAAGCAAATGGTGTTGTAATGCCTTCAAGAGTAACAGTAACAAAAGGAATACTAGTTCGTTGTTTCCATGCAAATCCGAGCAAAGCCAATAGGATACAGCTAATGACAACGACGATAATTAACTTTTTATCTGACTGTATCATATTAGTCTTGGCCCTTTCTATTTTTAGAATTTACAATAAATCTCGATAAACTCACTAAGTCCGATGAAGCCCCATTAAGGCCTACAACAACTTTCGTCTCAGGTGCGTCCGGAACGTGTACAGGCACACCTAATTCGCCACCAATACGCTCTGCCAAGCCAGACAGTTGCGCTGTACCACCAGTGAGGTAGATTCCATATTGCATAATATCGGCTACAATTTCAGGTTCAGCGGAACGAATCATTTGTTTTAATTCATCCAAAAGGCCTCCGATACAGTCATTAACAACTTGGTATACTTCAGACTGATGAATGACACAACGTCTACCTAAACCATTCATCATATCACGGCCTTGAAAGGCATATTCCGCATCTTCTAGTGGTGCCATAGCAGTACCTACGGTATGCTTAATATCCTCTATAATTTCATCAGAAACGATAACCCCAAAGCACTCGCGTACATAGCGTAGCAATGCATTGTTAATATCTGAACCACCAAAGCGTATAGTTTTGCTATCTACAATACCGCCCAATGAAACAATACCCATATCTACGGTACCACCACCAATATCAATGACCATGGATCCACGAGCTTCAAAGATAGGTGCACCGCAACCAATAGCTGCAGCCACAGGACGTTCAATAAGAAATACTTCGCGGGCTCCCGCCTGAATAACAGCATCCATCATAGCTCTTTGCTCAACATCAGTCATCCCGCAAGGAACACCAACAAGAACTCGAGCACGACGCAATGCATTAGATACCTTATTCAGAAAATAGTTAAGCATCGTATGCATAACACGATAATCCACAATAAAGCCATCTTTCAACGGTGTCAAAGGTCGCCACATATCCGGCATACGCAATACAAGACGAGCCGCTTCATCCCCAACGGCTACTACTTTTTCTTGTTTTGTATCAGTTGCTATAATAGATGGTTCGCTTATAACAGTTCCTCGCGTCCCCCCCATGAGGCGCGTCTGTATGGAACCAATATCTATACTTACATCTTTTCCTAGAGTAGGTAAAATGGAACTCATAGTAAAATCTCCTTCATTACATCATCATTCCATTTTACCACATATAATGCGACTTTTTCTATTAATATCAAGGCTTTTACCATTGTTAAAAGCACAGAAAATGCATAATTCAAGTACCCTTAAGTCATACATAATTTACACACTCACAAGTGATACATTACAAAGCCACCTATAGGTCGAATAAAATAGAAAAAGCACCCATATCATGATGCATTCTCTATTTACTAGACATAATAAAGAACGCATCATTATGAGTGCTTATTTACTGATACAACAAACTATAAAGCCATAATTATACGGTTTTAAACCTTATCATATAAGGATAACTTAACTGAGTTTACCGATTTCACTAAGGCTAGTGAATTCATTATCACCAATGACGATATGATCTAACACAGGTATCCCCATGAACTGACCTGCACTGACAAATAACTTGGTTAGTCGTATATCTTCATCACTAGGACGACTATCGCCGGATGGATGATTATGTATTAAAATAATGGCCGCCGCATTACACGCTATGGCCTTCTTAAAAACAGCACGCTGCTCTACAAGGCTAGATACTAACCCTCCATTAGAAATATGTTCTAACTGAATTAACTTATTTCGAGACGTCAACATAGCTGCCCATACATGCTCCACATCTTCGTGTCGCAG
>URPT01000169.1 GCA_900549845.1 uncultured Veillonella sp.
GAGCTAAAGCGATAGGAAGAGGCATATATTCAGGAGTTTCATTTGTAGCATAACCAAACATCATACCTTGGTCACCAGCACCAATTTTATCTAGTGCTTCACCATTACCTTCTTTAGATTCTAGCGCTTCATCTACGCCCATAGCGATATCAGCAGATTGTTCATCAATAGAAACAAGTACACCGCAAGTATCGCAGTCAAAACCAAATTTAGCACGTGTATAGCCGATATCTCGAACAGTATCACGTACGATGCGAGGAATATCCACATAAGTATTGGTAGAGATTTCACCTACTACATGAACTAGACCCGTAGTAACTAAAGTTTCACAAGCTACACGAGCAGTTGGATCTTTTTCAATAATCGCATCCAAAACAGCATCAGAAATTTGGTCAGCTATTTTATCTGGATGGCCTTCAGTAACAGACTCAGAAGTAAAAAACATATGTTTTTCAGCCATTTTATCCTCCTAATACGAAAAAAAGCCTCTCATGTACTCATGAGAGACCCTCCCATCTAACGACATTTGTCATAGGAATTAGCACCTTTTCCGCTTGGAATGGTTGCTGTAGCTTCACAGGGCCTATCCCTCCACTACTCTTGATGAGTTACAGAAATATTATAGTGTATTTGCATTGATAAAGCAAGTCATTATTATATTTCTTTCGCCTCTAATAAAGCCAAATCGTGTTCTGCTTTGTGAAGAGCACTATCAAATTTTCGATACATGTGATGGCGACCAAGAATATCTAGAAAATCAGACTTGTACATTTCGCGACGTATATCATAACTTACATCACTTAGTAATACCTCGATACCTCTCTTTTGCAGTTCTTCAATGATACTACGTAATATACGTAAGCCCGTTAAATCCACAAATGGTACTTTCACAAAACGAATTATCAAATATTTAGGATCTTTATGAATCGAATTTAATGCCCGATCAAAAGCACTTATAGCACCAAAAAATAACGGACCTTCTACTGTATATACCATGATATCAGGATGTATTGTGATTTCATGTTTAATCTGCTCAGATAATTCAGCACAACTTGCTTCGTGCACGTCAATAGTATTAACCATTTTACGCATGAATTGTAATACAGCCAGTACTACACCTACGTTTACGGCTACAACCAAGTCTGTAAAAATGGTTAAAAAGAATGTGAGCAGTAAAATGACTTGATCTGGTCGTGGCGCTAAAATAAGCATGCGAACAAATCGCGGCGCATCACTCATATTATAGGCAACAACAAAAAGAATGGCTGCCATTGATGCTAACGGAATATAAACAGCATAAGGCGCTAAAAATAACAAAATAATGCATAGTGTTATGGCATGAATGATACCAGCTAATGGAGAATTACCACCTTGGCGAATATTGGTAGCAGTACGCGCAATCGCTCCTGTAGATGCAATACCACCGAATAAAGGGCAAATATATTAGCCAGTCCTTGTCCAAACAACTCAGTATTTGATTCATGCTTTGTACCACTCATACCATCCGCTACAACTGCAGATAACAATGATTCTATAGCACCCAGCATAGCAATGGTAAAAGCAGGTCCGATTAAAGTTAATATTTTATCAAAGCTTAGAATCGGTATAGAGAATTCTGGTAAACCTTGAGGAATGCCTCCAAAAGCACTACCAATCGTCAATACACTGGGAAATTGATAAACAGCTTGAATAATCGTAGCTACAACCATGGCCACAATAGGAGCTGGCACTTTTTTGATATACGGAATTTTAGGTAATATCAATAATAAAGCTAAACTTAATACGGCTATACCCAATGTTGGTAAATCTGAGTTTGGCAAAGATTGAATCATAGCCCACAATTTCTCATGAAAATGAGCCATATAAGGTAATTGGGGAAATCCAAAGAAATACGGCCATTGACCAACCCAAATCGTAACCCCAATACCAGCTGTGAACCCCATAATAACAGGAGCCGGAATAAATCGGATAACTGTACCTAACTTCGCTACACTCATCAAGATAAGCATAATACCAGCCATCATAGTAGCAATTTGTAAACCTTCGAACCCATAGTTTACAACTATACTACTTAATAGGACGATAAAAGCCCCTGTAGGACCAGCAATCTGTACAGGTGAACCACCAAATAAGGAAACGAATATACCTGCAATAATAGCAGTATAGATACCCGCTTGCGGCGTAACTCCACTGGCGATAGCAAAGGCCATGGCTAATGGTAGTGCTACAACTCCTACCACCAAACCAGCAATAATATTATTGCTCCATTTATCTTTGCTTAACGAGCCATCCAAATAAGCTTTTTGAATAGCAAACATGTAAATAACACTTCTTTCTATGTACAACAAACTACAAAATTTAAGATACAATTATGTATCAGTGCTATTTATTTTTTACTAATTCCACAACTTCTTTCATAATGTTATGAGCTAACTCAGATTTTTTCATATTAGGCATTTCTTTTGGATCTTTATTAGGATATAAGAAGTAGCCTTCATTTGTATCTACATTAAAACCAGCATTAGACTTACTTACATCATTGGCTACAAGCATATCTAGATTTTTTCTAGCTACCTTATCTTGACCATACTCGATTACATGTTCTGTTTCTGCTGCAAACCCTACAAGAATTTGATGTTTCTTTTTAGCACCTAAACCTTGTAGGATATCTGGATTCTTAACAAGTTCTAATGTCATAGACTCCATTTTTTTGATTTTTTGCTCTGCTTTATGAAGGACTCTAAAGTCAGATACTGCAGCGGCCATAACAACTACATCTACCTTATTGTATCGAGATTCAATAGCATGTTGCATAGACAAGGCGGAATTAACAGGAACAAAATCTACGCCACTTGGTACAGCTAAAGATGTAGGAGCACTAACTAAAATAACATTAGCCCCCATGCGTGCTGCTTGTTCAGCAATGGCGTACCCCATTTTGCCGCTAGAACGATT
>URPT01000170.1 GCA_900549845.1 uncultured Veillonella sp.
TATGGTCGATCAAGACGCTCGTCGTGAGTTGATCTCCAAACAATTACATGATATTGCAGCTTCTAAAAATGCATCTATCGTTTGGGATGATGATTTGTTAGAAGAAATTAACTACCTTGTTGAATGGCCTACAGCATTGTGCGGCGGCTTTGAAGAGTCCTACTTGGCACTTCCAGATGCAGCTATCATTACGCCTATGAAAGACCATCAACGTTACTTCCCATTGGTTGACCAAGATGGCAAATTGTTGCCAATGTTCTTAACAGTTCGTAATGGCTCCGATCATTCCATCGAAGTAGTTCAAGCTGGTAATGAACGTGTATTGCGTGCTCGTTTAGATGATGCTAAATTCTTCTTCAATGAAGACCGCAAGAAACCTCTTATCGATCGTCAAGATGGTTTGACTAAAATCGTATTCCAAGAGGGTCTTGGTAACTTAGCAGATAAAACTGAACGCTTGCTTAAATTGGGCCGTGTGTTTGGCGAAGAATGTGGCTTGCACGAAGATGCAGCTGTTGTATTGGAACGTGCTACAGAGCTTGCTAAAACTGACCTTACAACAGGTATGGTTACAGAGTTCACTGAATTGCAAGGTGTAATGGGTAAAGAATACGCTTTACTTGATGGTGAATCTCCTGAGGTAGCAGAAGCTATTTTCGAACAATATTTACCACGTTTTGCAGGCGATGTATTGCCTCAAACTGAAGCAGGTAAAGTATTGTCCATCATCGATAAAGTAGATAATATCGTTGCTACTTTCAGCCGTGGTTTAATCCCTACAGGTTCTCAAGATCCATATGCATTGCGTCGTCAAACTATTGGTATCTTGAACATCTTACTTGGTAGTGAGTGGAACATCAGCTTGCGTCCAATCTTCAAAGCATCTATGGAGTTATTGAACGTAGCTGCTGATAAACAAGAGGAATTGCTTAACCAAGTTGAAGAGTTCTTCACACTTCGCTTGAAAAATATCTTCCTTGATCGTGAAGTTCCTCATCATGTTATCGACTTATTGTTGTCCAACAACGAATTATCCGTTGCTGATGCAGAAGGTCTTGTAAACGCATTGTTAGCAAATCGCATCGATGAAAATGTTGAGCTTGTTCAAGCCTATACTCGTATGTACAATCTTGTAAAAGATGTGGAATATACAGGTGTTAATAGCGACTTGTTGAAAGAAGATGCTGAAAAAGCATTGTTTGAAGCCGCTTCTAAAGCATCCAAAGCTAGCCTTGCAGCATGGGAAGCGAATGATTACGCTGCAGTTGTAGCAGTTCCTGCTACTTTAGTTCCTGCCATCAACAAATTCTTTGAAGATGTAATGGTTATGGACAAAGATGAAGCTATTAAAGCTAACCGTTTACAACTCGTTCGTTTAGCTTATAGTGTAATGGCTATTATTGGCGATATTAGCGCATTAAAATAATATATTGGGTAAAAGATACATAAAACTTTTACAGTAATATATGAAAGAAGAGGTACCATTTGGTACCTCTTTTTGCTTTTACGAAGAATATACAAATTTTATGCAGGATTTTTTGATACTATGGCGAATATCTTATAATATACAAAGTTGTATGAGGAGATAGATGATTATGAATCATGATGAATTATATAAAGCCTTATGTAAGGTGCCAAATGGTAAAGAAAAGTCTCGTGATAAAATAATTATAGAATTATATATGCGATCTGAAGGGGCATCTCAAAAACAATTAGTAGATGCTCTTAATATGCGTCCTGCTACAGTATCAGAGCAGACCGATATTCTTATTGAATTAGGGTATGTCACAAAGCACATCGATTATATGGATAAACGAATTTCCGTAGTAGGGCTCACTGAAGAGGGGAAACGATTGGGTAAATCACTATTACATTCATATGACCAATTTCTTAATGTACTATTTTCTGATTTTTCTGATGATGAAAAAGATGATTTATACCGCTTGTTAAGTAAGTTAAAGCGCCCAATTTTAAGTAAATAATAAGTTTCTTAAAATTATATAGAAAATACTTGCGAACAGTACGTGATTTATGATACTATATTGCTGTTAATTTGAGACAGTCCGCTGCCTATAAGGTGTAGGTATTGAATGTCTGCAAACAGGAGGAAACAATGAACATTATTAACGTACTTGAACAAGAACAACTTCGTACAGACATCCCTACTTTCCGCGCTGGTGACACAGTTCGCGTACACGTAAAAGTAGTGGAAGGTTCTCGTGAACGTATCCAAGTATTCGAAGGTTTGGTAATTAAACGTCAAAACGGTGGCGTACGTGAAACTTTCACAGTTCGTCGTATTGCATCCGGTGTAGGTGTAGAACGTACATTCCCACTTCACAGCCCACGCTTAGCTAAAATCGAAGTTATGCGCCGTGGTGTTGTTCGTCGTGCTAAATTGTACTACTTACGTAACCTTACTGGTAAAGCTGCTCGTATTCGCGAAAAACGCTAATGTTCATAAAAGGCTGCCGTTGGCAGCCTTTTATTTTTGCTAAAATTTAGATATGAAAGGAAATACTATGGCAGATTCACCTATCGTACATTGGTTCCCTGGGCATATGGCGAAAGCCACACGTATGATTACGGAGTATATCAAAAAGGTAGACGTAGTTATCGAGTTACTCGATGCGCGTATTCCTCGTTCTAGTGCCAATCCTGTAATCACTGAACTGGTTGGTCAGAAACCTCATATTGTACTGTTAAATAAAGTAGATTTAGCAGATCCTAAAGCCACAAAGGAATGGACTGAATTCTTTACTAAACAAGGCATTACAGTATTGGCTATCGATTCTAAATCTGGTAAGGGTAATAAGAAGTTAATATCTACTGTAGAGCGTTTGAGCAAGCCTATTATTGACCGTTGGGTTGCAAAAGGCATTCGTAGTCGTTCTGTACGTACTATCATCTTAGGTATTCCTAATGTAGGTAAAGCTACGTTG
>URPT01000171.1 GCA_900549845.1 uncultured Veillonella sp.
TCAATGGCGGCGTTGACGAAAAACTTAAGAAACAAATCGGTCCTAAATACCGCCCTATTACATCCGAATACTTAGACTTTGACGAAGTATGGGAAAAATTCGACGACATGATGGAATGGTTGGCAGGCGTATATGTAAATGCATTGAACATCATTCACTACATGCACGATAAATATGCTTATGAAAAACTAGAAATGGCATTGCATGACCGCAAGGTAACTCGTTGGTTTGCAACTGGTATTGCTGGTTTATCCGTAGTAGCTGACTCCTTGTCCGCTATTAAATATGCTAAGGTAAAACCTATCCGTGACGAAAATGGCATCGCTGTTGATTTCGAAATCGAAGGTGACTTCCCTAAATATGGTAACGATGATGACCGTGTAGATAGCTTGGCAGCAAAAGTTGTTTCCACATTTATGAACAAGATTCGTAAACATCCTACATACCGTCAATCCGTTCCTACTATGAGCTTGTTAACAATTACTTCCAACGTAGTATATGGTACTGCAACAGGTTCCACTCCAGATGGTCGTAAAGCTGGTGAAGCTTTTGCCCCTGGTGCTAACCCAATGCATGGTCGTGATACTCACGGCGCTATTTCTTCGTTGGCATCCGTAGCAAAAATGCCATGGCGTGATAGCTCCGATGGTATTTCCAATACCTTCTCTATCATTCCTGACGCATTAGGTAAATCTGGTGAAACATTTGTGTCCGTCAGCGATTTTGATATTGAGTTAGATCCATCTCAATTGCCTAACTCCAATACAAACTTCGCTTGCAGCGAACCGAATGTTACTATAAAGGAAGATAAATAATATCTTCCATAGTATCGAGTTGCTTTCACCGGCACCGATACGAGTGTTAGTCTTGGTTGAAAGGAGGCAATACCCATGAGCAACCAACAACAAGTTGATAACTTGGTAGAGTTATTGGATGGCTACTCCCAAAAAGGCGGTCATCATTTGAACGTTAACGTGTTCACTCGTGAAACATTGTTAGACGCTCAAAAACATCCTGAGTTGTACCCTCAATTGACTGTTCGTGTGTCTGGTTACGCAGTACACTTCAGCAAATTGACTAAAGCACAACAGGACGAAGTTATTTCCCGTACATTCCATCAACAAATCTAATCGAGGTTTCCTATGACAGGACGTATTCATTCGGTCGAAACGATGGGTACGGTTGATGGTCCAGGCATGCGCATGGTGGTTTTTCTCCAAGGATGCCCCATGCGTTGTGCTTATTGCCACAATCCCGACACCTGGAATGAAACTAGCGATGATGTTAAATTCATGACTGTTGAGGAATTGTGGGACCAGTACGAACGTAACCGCCAATTTTATACTAATGGTGGTATCACCGTCACAGGTGGGGAAGCTCTGATGCAAATCGACTTTGTTACTGAGCTTTTCACATATTTCCGTGAAAGAAACGTCCATACCTGTTTAGATACAAGTGGAATTTGTTTTGATCCCCACCAAGAGGTGGCCTACCGTAAGCTACTCAGTGTCACTAGTCTCGTCATCCTAGACATTAAGGAAATCGATGCTGATAAACATCTGTGGCTAACAGGCAAACCGTTAGAGCCCATTCTCGGCTTTGCTCGATTGACGGCAGACATGGAAGTTCCGATTTGGGTTCGTCACGTAGTAGTCCCTACGATTACAGATAATGCCGATCGTCACTATCGTCTAGGCTTTTTTCTAGGATCTCTGAAAAATTTACAAGCCGTTGATTGCTTACCATATCACGTTATGGGTACTGCTAAATATAAGGAGTTAGGAATTACCTATCGCCTAGAGGGCATACCGGCCGCAACAAAAGATTTAGCGGCTAAAGCGACAAGAACCGTGGTGGAAGGCATCAAGGCCTATCGACGCCATTGGTGGAGTCCCATCAAAACACAACATCAATCATAATCAAGTTTGAGGATAACTACCTCCCTTGATATATATACACATATATATTAAAAACTTGATCTATGATAGCCCTAAACAATAGAGCCGCCCCACACAACCAGGGACGGCTCTTATTGTATTTACTGCATTTATTTAGATACTACATTAATAGGTTCACCTTTAAAGAAGGCTTGTACATTGTCACGAATGATGCCTACTAAGCGTTGACGTGTTTCAAGGCCTTTCCAGCCCATATGAGGTGTGATAATCACATTATCAAGTGTATATAGAGGGCTATCCTCTGCTGGAGGTTCTACCTCTTGTACATCAAGACCTGCACCTGCAATGCGTTTAGCCGCTAATGCTTCACAAAGATCTGCTTCGTTAATAAGTGGACCACGACCAGTATTGATAATAACTGCGCTAGGTTTCATTTTACTGATAGTTTCTTTATTAATCATGTGCTTAGTTTGGTCATTCAATGGGCAATGCAATGTAATATAATCACTATTTTCTAGCAATTCATCAAGACTTACATAACGAATGCCATCTCCATCAGCCTTTGGTGTGCGCGTATGAACCAAGACATTCATACCCAGTGCTTTTGCTACTTTGATAACTTCCATACCGATGTGACCAGCACCAACAACCCCTAATGTTTTACCATTCACTTCTGTGTGGCTCACTTGTAAATATTTTGTGAAATTACTGCGATCACCTTTAGCAAGCATGCTGATTTGTTTCTGCATGGTAGATGCAAAATTGAGGATCATCATAATTACCGTATGTGCTACGCGTTCAGTACTGTACGCTGGGATGTTGCACACAGTAATGCCTCTTTCCTTAGCAGCGTTGAGGTCGATATTATTATAACCTGTCCCCGCTTCTACGATGAGTTTTACAGTATCTGGGAATTGTGAAAGCAAATCAGCCCCTACGGGTAATTCTTTTGTAACTACAACGCGAGCCCCT
>URPT01000172.1 GCA_900549845.1 uncultured Veillonella sp.
TACTGAGCAGTGTATTTCTCTTCCACAAATGAAGATTTTGCTGTTATCATTCTTTTTCCTTATCAGCGCCCTTATTTCCACGCTGATCGTAGTCATCCAGGAAATTGTAGTATTCTCCATCTTTACAGCTATCGATGTGAACCGCATTAAAAATAATGTGACACAAGTAGCTCTTATGGAGGATGAAACAATTCTAGACCGCATTGAAATCACAGGTGCTTTGAGCCTATATTTAGATTTCATTAACTTATTCTTATCCTTATTGCGCATCTTTGGTAATAAGCGATAAAAGGAGATACTATGGACGATAGAGAATGGCAAACCTTTGTCACCGTTGTCGATGAAGGCAATATTACAAGGGCGGCAGAAAAATTATTTTTATCGCAACCAGCACTTAGCTATCGGTTGCGCCATATGGAAAAAGCCTTGGGCCATTCTCTGTTGTTGCGTACTGCTGAAGGGATTGCCCTTACGGCGCAAGGCGAGATTTTCTATGACTACTGTAAAAGAATGATGCAAGATCAAGAGGCTTTAGAAAATGCTATGAACTCCGCTTCTGGTAAGATTCAAGGGACCTTGAAAATTGCGTCATCTATCAACTTTGCAGACTATGAATTGCCCGCCTTGTTACGATCTTTCCGCGAACTGTATCCGGATGTGCATATACAAGTTAAGACGGCTTTCAGCCATCAAGTGGTAAAAATGTTTAATACTGGTGACTGTATGGTTGCGTTTGCTCGTGGTGGCTATGAAGTATCTGGTAAATCTGAATTACTATTGGAGGAACCGTATTGTTTGGTGTATAAAGAATTAGTACCACCTGAGTCGTTAGAGAAGGTACCATTCATTAAATACCAAACAGATGCGTCTGTAGCAAACATTATTGAAACGTGGTGTGCTGAGCATTTTGAAGAACCACCGAGTGTTGCGATGGATGTAAATTCTATGAGTACGTGCCGTCACTTTGTACGCGCCGGCCTTGGATGGTCTATTTTGACCTATATGGGCCTTGGATCTTGTAAGGATAGAGATATATATGTAAGTCCATTGCGTAGCAAAGATGGTACCTATATCACTCGCGATACAAATATGGTATATACAAAGGATACGGAAAATCTTGTTGTAGTTAAAACATTCATTGAATATGTTCGCGATTACTATAAAAAACATACTGTTGTAGATAATAGTATTTTTAGAGAATATAAAGGATAGATTATACAAATTGAGTCTATATAAGGCTTTATAACTGTCTATCCATGCTATTTCAGTATTAGACTTTTTCGATATAATCAGTCATAATAAAGGTGTCTCGAAAGAGCAAGGCAGTAACCATGTAAGTGCATGTATACCCCCTTTGGGGACGTATACATGCATTTTTTTCATTTTGGGCTGCAATTCTATGCTTAAAATGCATAAAAAGTATGAATAGTAGATATAAAAGTTTTTATAACCCCTATAAAGGTAATCTATTATTCATAATTCTTTTGAGCATATATAATGAGTGTAGACAAAAACTCCTAGAGTTCAATAGTTGATAGTCGCGTATCACGAATTTCTGGGGTAGTGTTAGGATGATTACATGCCTATGTTTTTAAGAAAGGAAGAAACATGGAAAAATTCTTAAAACTAGCACTTATTGTGCTAATCCCTGTTGTCCTCTGGTTTACAACTCCACCAGATGGGCTCACTGATACGGCGTGGCGCCTTCTAGGCTTCTACATTGCAGGTATCGTAGGTTTGATTTTAAAACCATACCCAATTCAAATTATTTTATTAGCTGTATTATCTGCATCTGCATTATTCTTAGACAATGCAAAAGATATCTTGGTAGGTTATGGCTCCACTGCATTGTGGATGATCATCGCTGCGTTCTCCTTGAGCGTTGCCTTTGGTAAAACTGGTCTTGGTCATCGCGTTGCATACCATTTGATTAATGCATTCGGTTCTACTGTATTGCGTCTTGGTTATGTAACAGCACTTCTTGATTTAGTATTATCTCCAGCTACACCTTCTAACACAGCACGTGCGGCTGGTATCGTATATCCAATTAACTTATCCATCGCTGAATCCATCGGTTCTTATCCTGGCGATACTGCCAAACGCGGTGGTTCCTTCATCTTGATGAATGGTTATTTCGTAACAAAAATTACATCCTTCATGTTCTTAACAGCTATGGCTCCAAACGTGTTGGCTTTGGACTTTGTTACTAAAATCACTGGTCTTAACATGAACTGGGTTGAATGGGCTGTGGCCTTAGCTCTTCCTGGTCTTGTAATGTTGATCTTCGTACCACTTGTAGGTTATTGGATCGACCGTCCTGAAGCAGTAAAAATTGACAATAAGAAATTAGCTGCTGAGGGCCTTGCTAAGTTAGGACCTATGAAAACATCTGAAAAAATCTTGGCTGTTGTATTCATTCTTGCTCTTCTTGGTTGGGCATGGCCTTCTATTGGATATTTTTTCCCAGCTATTGCTTTTGATTTGAGTCCTACAGCAGTAGCATTAGTTGCTATGACTATTGTGTTCTTTTCTGGTATCATCACTTGGGATGACATGGTTCAAACTAAAGCTGTTTGGAACACATTCATCTGGTTCGGTGCTATCCTTGGTTTATCCACTGCTTTAACAAAAGCTAAATTCTTTGCTTGGCTTGCAGCATTTATGCAAGCAAACTTGGCACTCGATGTATCTCCACTCGTAGTTGTTTTAATTCTTTCTGCTATTAGCGTAGTCATTCGTTACTTATTTGCTTCCAGTACTGCATACATTGCATCTATGCTTCCAGTATTCTTGAGTGAAAACGGCACATATAGCAGCACCAGAATACCAACTATAATATAAAGC
>URPT01000173.1 GCA_900549845.1 uncultured Veillonella sp.
AAAGGCCAATGCTGATTCCGATACTTGCCAAGGTATATAAAATGGAAAACTTTCGGGCTCTTGTTATATAGCTTTGTAATATAACGATAAAGAAATACAGTGAGTATAGCTTAAGATCGATTTCGGAAAACCAATCTTGTTCAATATACAACGGTGTACATGAAAATACGGCAATCAATACCAGTAATATAGGTGACTGCATTGCTAGGTCCCGCAGCGAAGACCATAAATGTTTAATGGCAAATTTCATAGATGTCTCTCCCTCTATAAATATAAATACCCCCTCTTATTATTAGTATACCTGTTTTCTGGTGAAAGCCCTATGAGGTTTTACACGCCCTCAAATATACATTACAATAACTTTAAGAACTAGTTTTCAAAGAAAAGAGGTTATCACATGGAATTCTCTTATTTTTTACCCGTAAACATCCAATTTGGTTGGAATAAAGTAGATAATATTGATAATTTTGCCGCACCGTATGGTAAGAAAGCCCTTATTGTAACTGGTCGCAGTAGTGCGAAAAAATCTGGTTTGTATGACCGTGTTGTGGCAAAGCTTGATGCGGCTCATATTGATCATGTCCTTTTTGATCAAGTTGATGCTAATCCATTGACTACAACTGCTTTAGACGGTGCTGCTTTAGCTAAATCTGAAAGTTGCGATATGGTGATTGCTATCGGCGGTGGGTCCATCATGGACTGTGCAAAAGGGATTGCTTTTATGGCTGTAAATGATGGTGACATCAACGACTATATCTTCAATCGTAAATTCAGTGATAATGCATTGCCTCTTATTGTCATTCCTACAACCTGTGGTACCGGCTCTGAAGGTAATGGTTTTGGGGTCCTTACTAATCCTGAAACAGGGGATAAAAAATCTTTGCGTTGTAACGCTATCGTACCTAAGGTTTCCATCGTAGATCCTGCTGTAATGGGCACTATGCCACCTCATGTGTTGGCATCTGTTGGCTTTGATGCACTATGCCACAATATCGAGGCCTATACCTCTAAAACAGCGCAACCTTTCACCGATGCATTGGCTCATTATGCGGTAACATTATTAGCACAATATCTTGTACCTCTATATAAACATGTGAAAGCGACGGCTGAAGGCAAACCAGAGGTTCTTAACGAAACTCAATTAATAAAGGCTTGGGAGGCCGTTACATTGGCTAGCACAATTGGTGGTATGGTTATCAACACAGCCGGTGTAACACTAGCACATGGTATGGAACATCCTGCCAGTGGCCTTAAAGATATTACCCATGGCGTAGGTCTTGCCGTTATTGAACCTGTTGCTGTGGAATACACATGGAGTGCAAACCCTGATAAATTTGACGCCTTGGCTCGTATATTCAACCACGGAGATGCCTCCGAACTAGGCGAAGCATTACGCTTGATTGTACATGACTTAGACCTTACTACAAACCTTACAGAATTAGGTTTTACGAAAAAAGACATTCCATGGCTTGTAGATAATGTATACGTTGTAGCTACAGGAAATATCGCTAATACAGTAGCTGAAATCAGTCGTAAAGATATAGAAGCGTTGTATAAAAAGATGTTTTAAGTGTTGTCATAATAGGAGAGAGTTTTGTTCCAAGGATTTTATGGCCTATTAATAGTTCTGTTATGCGTGTTGTTTGTAATTGTGATAGTGCTATTTAACATAGCGCCTATTACATACATTGTTTTTGGCATAGCCATAGTGTTGAGTGTGTTACTTCAATATAGGCGCTTTAAGAAACAGTCCATATCTGAAAAAACACATAGCCGATTGGCTTGTGCTTTGTTTATTGTCGTAACCCTTAGTATATCTTGGCTCGTAGCTGATTGGGTTCAATATGATCTTAATACAACTGTTGATCAGTTTGAGGATTTTAAGTACAGTACAACTGATTGGAAACGAGGATGGCCTAATAATAACGAATTACCAGAAGGTCTTACATCTCCTGAGCAGCTTCCGGAAGGAATTTATAAAGTATCTATGTTACGAACAGATGTTGCTTGGGCTACTGCTTATCCTTATCGCTATGTAGTTTTAGAGGGAGACCCTAAAGTAATTGCTCAATATGAGGAAATTGCAAAACAACATGCAGCCTATATGGCTCAAATTGATAAAGATAATAGGTTACTAGATTTTGAAAGTGGAGAATTGAAGCGTTTTATATCTCATCCTAACAGTTACCGCTTCATAGATAGTGTTGAGGAGGAACCTCTAAACTTACCACAACGGAGTTTTATAGAGTGGTTACGCTTTGCACCTAGAAAAGAAACAAAAAAAGTGGTGAAGGACACATATAACTCTACTCGAAATCATAGACTATATGTCTTTGTAGACGATGGAAATACTAAAAGACCTCATTTCGTGGAACTTTTGATTAGTAATGATGGGACACGGGCTGTGTTTTATCAATCTAAGTAATTGGATTGGGTATTGTTGTGGAGAACATAAATGCGACAGTGTTTAATATATCTAAAGAAATTGTTTTTTGGCGCACCTTATAGAAAGAGTATATGGTTTTTTATAACTCTTTGGGTATTAACATTTCTGTTCTCGGATGAGATATCATATTCTGGGTTATACTATCTGATTTTGTTAGTAGCTACGATTGTATTGTTGTTTGAAAAATGTGACGTAATCGATAATGAGAAAGGTATACGAAGAAGATTTTTAACATATTTTTATGTAATCTTTTTTCTGTGTATGCTTCCTACATTAGCTGTTAATTTAGCATTTTCTGCTATAGGGGTATCTCATTATGATACAAACCAGTGGCACTCTACATGGCCCTCATCTAAAGCGGGGTATATTCC
>URPT01000174.1 GCA_900549845.1 uncultured Veillonella sp.
TCTTCTTCCAGAATCTCTTTGGTAAGATCGATCGGGAATCCATAGGTATCATATAGTTTGAATACTTCAGAACCAGGAACTACAGTTGCCTTTTCAGCGGCTAATGTATCGATTAAGGAGTTTAATAACTCAAGACCTTGTTCCAATGTTTGGTTGAAGCGTTCTTCTTCATTTTGTACAACACGTTTAACGAAGTCTTGTTTTTCTGCGATGGATTTAATACCAGGGCCAAGAATGTCTACGACTACATCAATAAGTGGTGTTAAGAAGATACCTTCAATACCAAGCAAACGGCCATGACGTACAGCACGACGTAAAATACGACGTAATACGTAACCACGACCTTCGTTGGATGGCAATACGCCATCAGAGATCAATGCAGTAACAGCACGAGCGTGGTCAGCAATAACCTTCAAAGAAACATCTGTATTTGGATCTTCGTTATATGTAACACCAGCGCGTTTTGCAGTCGCTTCGATGATTGGGTAAATCAAATCAGTTTCAAAGTTTGTTTTACAACCTTGTAATACGGAAGCCAATCGTTCAAGACCAGCGCCAGTATCGATGTTTTTATGTTGCAATGGTTCGTAGGAACCATCTGGCATTTTATTGAATTGTGTGAATACTAAGTTCCAGATTTCGAGGTAACGGTCGCAGTCACAACCTGGTGCACAGTTAGGATCATCACAACCATGTTCAGGACCTTGATCGAAGAAGATTTCACTATCAGGACCGCATGGGCCTTCACCAATTTCCCAGAAGTTATCTTCAAGGCGTGTAATGTGACTTTCTTCTACGCCACAGTCGTTGTGCCATGTATCATATGCTTCTTGGTCATCCGGATATACAGTTACATATAATCTATTTTTGTCGAGTTTAATAACTTCAGTTAAGAACTCCCATGCCCAGTGAATCGCTTCTTTTTTGAAGTAATCACCGAAGGAGAAGTTACCAAGCATTTCAAAGAATGTATGGTGACGAGCTGTGCGGCCTACGTTTTCAAGGTCACCAGTACGCATACATTTTTGGCTTGTTGTAATACGATGACAAGGAGGTACCAATTTACCTGTAAAGAAAGGCTTTAATGGCGCCATACCTGCCCCGATCAATAATAGAGACGGATCGTTTTCTGGAATAAGAGAAAAACTATCTAATTTTAAATGTCCTTTGCTTTCAAAAAACTGCAAGTATGCTTGACGCAGTTCATTACCCTTCATGTGTATATTCCTCCTAAAATTATTTACTCTTCATTATAACGTAAAACCGATATAAAATCTATCAAAAACATTGAGGTCATGCGGAGTTCCTATACTTTTACAATGAGAAAAAGTTAGGATAAAATTCAAGATTTACATAAACGAAAAAGAGGTTATACAAATCAACAGAACATAATTGATTCGTATAGCCTCTTTTAAAGCTAGTATTGTATTAGCCTATATAACGCGTTTTGCGCCGATATAGCGTTCACCCCAATAGCCAGTATCAAGATCTGCTACTGCTACACCACGACTGGAAGTGGCGCTGATGAACTTGCCATCACCAATATAAATACCGGAGTGAGACGGACCTGGTTCATATGTTTCAAAGAATACCAAATCCCCGGCTTTCAAGTTCGCACGAGAAACTTCAACACCTACGTTATATTGTTCATCTGCCAAACGTGGTAGAGAGATACCTTGTTTCGCAAATACATATTTAACATAACCAGAGCAGTCAAAACCACTTGGAGTCGTACCACCAAATACATATGGTACACCGCGGTATTTGTCCGCTTCTGCCAAGATAGCATGGATGCTATTTGGTGTTTCGCTTTTCGTAATATTATTTAATTTAATATTTTTGCCAGTAATGGATTGACCTGCGATACGACGAGACGTCGCATTGCTGTTTGTGAAAGCAGATTTCGTCGCCACTGCTTTAGTCGCCGCATTTTGAGTCAATACTGCCTTCGTAGAACGAGGAGCGCTCATCAATGCATTATACGTAGCAGGACCTACGATACCGTCCACTGGTAAACCACGATCTTGTTGGAACAGACGAACTGCCCATTTCGTTTCTTTACCATATACACCATTTTTATCTGTAGCATTATAACCGTGTTTAATTAGTTGTTGTTGAACCGCTGTAACACTTTTGCCCTTATCACCATATTGTAATGTTGTTGCGCCAACCATGGCTGTTGTGGCACACACAAAAGTTAATGTTAATGCCGTTATTTTAACCTTACTATATTTTGACTTCATATGCTTCCTTTCCAAAAACTTTTAAAGTAAGTTATTTATTCAAAATATACTAACCGTCTATTTATTTGCATTCACAAATACAGCTAGTCTTCTTTGCTTTTGTTAGTATAAGTCTCAGGTGCCATAAACACATCTGCACTACTAGGTCCAAGTAATGGAGCCTCTTCATGCTCATCAAAGTTTATAGCTGACTTAACCCAATACAAAGGCCGTTGCTTCACCTCTTCAAAAATACGACCTACATACTCGCCAATAATTCCCAGTCCGACGAGTTGAATCCCACCAATGAACAAAATTGATACGCCCAAGGTAGTCCATCCATTCAAGGCTTGACCCGTAAGATATACATACAAGAGGTGCAATATAAGCAAGAAGCTCAACCCACCACATAGTACACCGACGTACAAAGCA
>URPT01000175.1 GCA_900549845.1 uncultured Veillonella sp.
ATGATTTCTCTGATGATATGCGCAAATTCCAATGGGGATTACAATTAGGCGGTGAATGGAGAGCATTCAAACACTTGAATGTATATGCTGATTTAACATGGGGCTTGAACGATATCTTCAAAAAGGATTTTGATACCATCTCATTCGCTATGTATCCTATTTATTTGAATATAGGATTCGGATATGCGTTCTAGAGAAAACACTACAATTTATTTAAATAAAAACAACTAAAAAAGCCGTTAATTTTAATTGCATTAATGTATACAATTGGAATTAACGGCTTTTTCTGTTATATATTTCTTATACTCAACACACTATTGAGGTGTTACCGTAAAACTATCAATAAATAAGGTACTACCAGGAGCGCCCATAAAGTAGTCTCCTTCAGCACTTGAGGAACACACAATAGCTAAATAATATTTTTTAGTTGCATCATAACTTTTCCCTTCCAATAATTTAAATGGGATAGAGAACTTAGTCCAATCACTCTTCGCTGTTCCATCTTCCAAAACGGCCTTCATTACAATACGTTTAGAGCTTCCAATATATAGATCAGGATCATTGTAGTCTCCATTCAACGGAATGTTGTTATTCTCTTCATCCAAAAGTTCTTCATACAAAACTGCATATATTGAACATTCATCTGTTTTATCAGCTACGACTTCATTTTTATTATTATAATATGTTGTCCCTGGAGTATATTTATAATAGCCAGTAAAAGTAGCAGGTTCCCCAACAAAAGGAACACCAAACTTTGTACTATTCAAAGTATTATTCATATCAGTTTTAAAGATACCTGTAAATAATGAGCCTGCTGTTACATAAGGTACCAACCCTCCTAATAATGCATTAAAATCCATACCATTTAAAAACATGTAAGTATAAACTGTTTGCAATTTAGCTGCTTTACCACTTTGTCCTTCTACAGGAGAAACTGTATATGAGAACAGCTCTGGAAGATTTGAACCAAACATCTCGTTAATTGTCATAATTCCCGGATTACTAGTACCATAAAGTCCTTTAGGAACATCATATTGTTCTGTAGAACCCGATGTAGATGATTTGATAGTCTCCCATTCATCGAATCCAAAATCTCTTATTTGACCTGATACAGAAACTGTATATTTAGTAGTTACAATTCCATCTTCGGAAGTCACTGTGTATATTACAGGAGATGAAAAATCTTGTTCTACTCCAGAAGCAGGAGTTATTGTTGCTTTATCAGAAATAACAATAGTAGGCGCAAACGTCAAGTTCTCCAATCCATCTGGAATAATAAAACTAATATTATTCCCATCTATTTTCCCCTCTACATTCGCATCTCCTATCTTAACTACAAAGCTCTGGATCGCAGCCTCTGAACTTTGATCTGCAGACAGTTTTGTTCCTGCAAAATCAACCTTCACATTCAAAGTTCCGCCAGCAACAACAGCTATATTCATTGCCAGTTTATCACCTTCAATAGTTCCATTCACTGTTACAGCACATTCACCAACTAATAATGTAATATTCTGACTACCTGCAAAAGTATAACTATTACCATTTTTTTGTACAGAAATCTGTTCTACTGCAATAGTACCAAGATTCAATGTCTGAAACTAAAGTTTCTCAGCTCCATCTTAATTTGGTTTTCACCAGTCGTAGAAATATATACTTTTTGTGTTATATCATTAACTTCAATAACTCCAGCTGCATCAACATCTAACTTACCCCAATAAACTCCATCAATTTCACCATCCCGAATAGTTTCTGGGTCGTCATCACTACAAGCCGTAAAAAGGCTGACTGAACAAATAAGCATAAACAAATACAACAAACTCTTTTTCATAATTCTGTTATTTAATTAATAATCTATTTGATCGCAAAATCGGGTACAAAGTAACATATTTATATTAGTTATCACAAGGTCTATTCTTTGTATTTTATGATCTGATTTTAAGATTACATTACCCAAAACACTGTTATTATAGAGTTTTTAAGGTTCATATTTACACTACATCTAACAAAAGAGCATTAAATAAGGGGAGATTAAAATCCCCCCTTTTTATTCAAAAATACTATAGTTTTCAAAGTTATATTTCTAACTAATTGATTCAATCTAACCTCCTCATCATTCTCCAATAACCTCTAACTCATCGATAATTAAAGTACTATTTACAGCTCCTTTAAAAGCTGCACCATCTTTACTTGAGGAACATACAATTGCCAGTTTATATGATTTAGACATATCATAAGATTTTCCGTCCAAATTATTGAATGGCAACTCAAAAGTAGTCCACTCAGCTTTTGCTCCACCATCTTCCAATACAGCTACAGCTACACGATACTCCGAAGATGCAATATCATGCCCAGTAAGTATTACCTCTTTGCCTTCACTATCCACAGCTTCATACAAAACAGCCATTATAGAGCACTCATCCACAATTTCCAGATGCTCCAGAACATTCTTTTTATCAGAACCATCTACATAGTTATCACCAGGAGTATATTTATAAATACCTTTAAATATCAAAGGCTTTTTTGCATATGGAATACCAAATTTAGTAGAATTTAACTGATCTGATGCATCGGTCTTAAAACTACCAGTAAATAAAGAGCCCGAAGTTATCGCAGGAGC
>URPT01000176.1 GCA_900549845.1 uncultured Veillonella sp.
AAAACCGTTCTAACCTAGGGCGTTACTTAAATGGTAATACGGTATATCAACATGAACGGGGCACAGCAGATTTTGCTCTTAAAGGTCATCAAATGGGTGGTACACCTCATTTCTGGATGGCCCGCTTAGATATTGGTCGTGCTGATCTAGATGTTCCAAAATCTTGGAATGCATTTATCGACTATAAATACTTTGAACATGGTTCATTCTTTGGCGGTAATGGTACTGGTGCTGTACCAGATCGTTATCTCGATGGTATTCGTAGCTTCACATTTGGTGCGGGCTATGTACCACGCAAGGATTTACTCCTTGAAGCATTCTATACATTTGATGCGAAGGGCACTAATAAACGAGATACTTTATATGGTAGTGAAAGCTTTAAGTTAGGCGATTATACAAGAATTCAAGGGACCTACAGGTTCTAATGTTCAGTCTGTAAATAGGCAGAAAGGTTACTAAAATGGAAAATTTAAATTATGTCATTCACTTGTTTCATAGTGGCGGGTATGTAATGTATCCATTATTACTCTTGTCTTTCATGGTTATCGCTATAGCTGCAGAACGTGCTTTCTTCTATCGCAAATATGCGGGTAAAACCTTCGTTGTTACTCATGCAGTAAATGAACTAGCAAAATTACAAAAGTGGGACGAAATTGATAAAGTAATCAAAGAAAATCCATCTATTGCAAGTCGCATTGCAGAAGCTGGTCTACATAATGCTTCTAGCGAAGAAGCAATGAAAACGGCCTTCGCTGATCAAATGGGTGTTGATGCGGTTGGTTTCCGTAAATATATGGATTACCTAAGCGCTACTGTTACAATCTCCCCACTATTAGGCTTACTTGGTACTGTTACAGGTATGATTGGTTCCTTTAGTATTCTCGATGCTGGTGCTGGTGCATCCGCTATTACTGGTGGCGTTGGTGAAGCCCTCATCGCTACAGCTTCTGGTTTGTGTGTAGCCATCATGGCATTTATTGTGTACACATTCTTTAGCCATCGTTTAGATTCCATTATTAATCAAATCGAAGGTATGTGTGTGAACATCGTTAGTGCTAAGCGAGAAGGGTGGAATTAATTATGAACCTACAAAGCTTTCGTATAAAAACAAAGCCTGAATTCATGATTATCCCAATGATTGATATTATTTTCTTCTTGTTGGTATTCTTCATGATGAACAGCTTGCAAACAGTTGCTCAAAAAGCGTTATCCGTGCAATTACCACAAGCTACAAGTGCCTCTGCACCAGCTCAATTACCTGTAGTACTTACATTGGATGCAGAAGGACATATTACAATTGATAATAAGCCAATGAGCATTGATGATGCTGAAGCCATGGTTAAACAGCGCATTCAAGAAAATCCAAATGCTAGCGTTATTTTACAAGCTGACAAACGCGCTGCTCATGGTCAAGTTGTAGCGATTATGGATATGTTAAAACAATCTGGCGTTAAACGCTTGGCTATTGCAGCTGAACAGAAAGGATAACTATGGGACTAGGCATATCATGGAAAAAAGCAGCCATTATATCCGCCATAGTTCATCTCATTGCTCTCTTTGTTGCCGTAATCTTTTTCGTAGTAGTTCCAGCAATTCAAGATATGGAAACGTATGAGATCGACCTCACACAAAGTGTACTCGATGATGGCGGCAGCGGTCATGCTGGTGGAGGTGGCGGGAACAGGTCTGACCTATTCCCAAAACCGTTGTCAGCAGATGAAGTGGCGGCAAGAACAAAGGCTGTTGTAGCGAATATAGATCCATCTACTGTAACAGATATTCCTGATGCAGTAGATGTACCCCCGAAAGGCGGCGAACATAAAGGTAATACCTTTGGTGATAATTCTGCAGATGGTTCCGGCCCTGGTACAGGTGGCGGCTCTGGCGGTGGTAACGGTACAGGTGTTGGCACTGGTAATGGCGATGGTCAAGGTCAGGGAAATGGCAACGGTAATGGCAATGGTGATAGTCATGGTACGGTGAAAGCTGCCTTTGATACGGAAGGATTCCGTGTAAGAGTGCAAAATAATGCACAAATGCCTTCAATGGCTTTAAAAAGAAAGTTACAAGGTGATGTAACTGTACAAGTTACATTAGATACAAATGGCAACCTTATTGGTCAAAGTATTAGATCGTCTACAAATGAAATCTTTAATGATGCGGCTATGTCTGCAGTAGTAGCGGCAACACCATATCAAAATCCAACTGGAGCAGATATTGATGTCAATGTACCAGTTGAGTTTAGAGGTCATGAATCATCTGATGATGAAGATGAATAGAAGTATCTATGTGATAGACCTATCTATGAATTAAAGGAGATAATTATGAAATCCATTATTTTATATTCATCCCTCACGGGAAATACTAAAAGCGTAGCGGAAGCAATGGCTTCCGTTATGCCTGAAGGTACACCTTGCGTTCCTGTAAAAGATGCACCTGAAAATTTAGCTGATTATGATACAGTATTCGTAGGTTTCTGGGTGGATCGAGGTACAGCGAATAAAGAAGCGGCAAAATTGATTGAAACTTTAAAAAAAAGTAATATAGGTTGGGGAATCACTGCTGTTGAGTCTTCTTCTGATTATTTATTTATGTCAA
>URPT01000177.1 GCA_900549845.1 uncultured Veillonella sp.
TAAAAATACTAAAGGTAACATGATGACCAAGAACATAATAGAAAATACAGTGCGTATTAATACGATTGGCGTGCCTTTAGATATGGGTACACCATAACTTTTTAATACTAGAACTTGCGCTACAGCACCTCCACTGGCACCTGGTGTCAACATGGCCATAAAATAATTACTAAAAATTACGCGAAGTACCGCCTTTATGGATAGCTTGTACCCACCGATTTTTACAAGTCTTTGTAACCGTAGGCCATCAAAATACATACCTGCTGCTAAAGCTATCAAAGCTAATAATAAAGAAATACTATTAAATGATGAAATTGTTTTTAATGCATCTAAATCAATAGTGTAGTAAATGATACCAATTGACACAGCCAATAGTAAGAGAAACATAAAAATGCCTCTCTTCATCATTTTACTCATATCAAGTCTCCATAATTAATTAGCTCAATATTATGTTGTCTAATATATAAACGCGTATGGTTAGAACAAACAGCTTGTAATTCATCCTCCCAATGATAGCCCCATTTATATTGATTTCCCAAAATCGTATTATTTAAACCTGGATGAATCATCAATTCATGAGTACCTGATTTTTTAGATACGGATTTTAATATACCCATTAACGTTTTCTGGTTAATGTGTCCCCCGTTTACCATACCCCAAAAATATTGTGTGGAATACATACCATTATCCCGCACTGTAGGCCTTGCCTTTGCCGCTACAGTAGATAAACCGACCTTGCCTAGTAATCGCACTGGCGAGTACATATAATTGACAAATAAAGAGGATTCATCTGGAATGCGTATTGCATTAATACCATAGTGTTTCGCTTGCTCAATAACGATTGGTAGTACCGTTGGTAATACATGCATATGTTGATGACCATCAATATGCGTTACGTGCAAACCGGACTCCATGATCCGTTCCATTTGAGCGTGAATTTCTTTGCGCAACTCACTATAGTTAATCTTTCCAGTATAAATTCGTTTCATAAAATCGATATATGTTTCTGGAAAGACGCCTTCGGATGTAAGCAGAGATGGTACTTCAGATGGATTACATACCGGTTTTAGCCCACCTACTAAGGCGATATGAACACCAATGCCCAACTTAGGGTTATTTTTTGCCATACTTACGGCTTCTGTAAAAGCTTCGCCTCCCGCTAATAGAGAGGTGCTCGTAATGATACCTGTACGGTGGCCATCAATGACTGCTGCATTAACTGCACTATGAAGACCAAAATCGTCGGCATTTACTATTAATTTGGACATAGTTTTCTTCCTTTTCATTAAAAAAGGGGAGAACTTTGTTCTCCCACAAAGGATATATGTTATTGTACCAAATACAGAACTATAAAATCAATACAAAAGCCCCCTACTTGTATACTAGTAGAGGACTTTCGATATACTTATAAATTTTTATCATAAATACTTGATCTGATTCTCAAGTATTTTAATTATGACATCAATTGCTCTTGAGCTTTATACATACATAGAGCTGCTGCTACACTCACATTTAACGATTCAATGTCACCATACATGGGGATCATGATTCGGTGCTTACATAGATTCATAACCTCAGGTGTTACCCCATTCCCTTCATTGCCTAAAATCAACATACATCGTTTATCGTATGTAACCATGTTATAAGGTTTTGATTCCTCTAAAGCAGTTACATAGGTAGACATATTGGATTCTGCAATCAGATCATTAAGCATAGATAATGTCACGTCTTCATAGACAGGTATTTTATGTAACGAACTCATTGTACTACGTACCGTCTTATCATTAAAAGGATCTACTGTACCTTTCATCAAGAATATGCCCTTCACACCTGCTGCTACAGCAGTACGTATAATCGTACCTAAATTACCGGGATCTTGGACACCATCTAGTGTAATATAAACACCATCTTCAATAGAGATAGATTCAATACTATGATTGGGTTTCGCTACTATGGCAATAATACCTTGTCCATTTACGGTATTATCGATTTTATCAAATATTGGATCTTGCGCAATATAAGTAGGAATTGATTGCATAGAATCTAAAGCTAATAACGCTTCGATATTATTATCTTTAAATTTAGACTCTCGTATAACAATTGTTTTTATTACCCCCATAGTTGAAATATCGCGAATGGAACGAATTCCTTCTACAATGTATTCACCATATTTACTACGATTTTTGCGTTGTCCTAGAGAAACTATACGCTTAATAGTTTTATTGTCTTTAGATTGGATAAATTCCATACTAACTCCCACTTTTTTGACGAATCCATAGATTATAAAAGGCGCCCTTTAACTCAATTAATTCGTTGAAAGAACCTTTTTCTTTTATTTTACCATATTCAATATAAACAATTTCATTGGCGTCTTGTACGGTGGATAACCGATGAGCAATGCTTACGATCGTTTTACTACCACGGATGTTTTCAATACTTGCTTGTATTTGTTTCTCTGTATGACTATCAATATTGGCTGTAGCCTCATCTAGCAATAGAATCGGTGTTTTTCTAATTAGCGTACGTCCAAATGCTAATAATT
>URPT01000178.1 GCA_900549845.1 uncultured Veillonella sp.
TACCTTTATTCGAGCCAAGAATACTACGAATTGCTTCTACTACATCATTACTACGTATATTCATAGCTCGTAAAATAGCAACTGCAACACCGCTACCATCGCTAAGTAGGCCCAATAGAATATGCTCAGTACCAACGTAATTGTGATTCATTTGATTTGCTACTTGAATGGCAAGCTCAAGTACATGTTTAACACGAGGTGTCATATATATTGACGTTGCTTTTTTATTACCACGTCCTACATGTTCTTCTACAGCTTCAAAAATATCTTCTGTAACAATACCAAGCTCTGCTAAAGCCTTAGCGGCAACACCATTTTTAACCTTTGTAAGGCCGATGAGTACATGTTCAGTGCCTACATAGTCATGCCCTAGTTCTAGCGCTGCTTCTTGAGCAAAGGAAAGGACACGCTGTGCATCGTCTGTAAATCGTTGCATCATAATATCACCTCATCTATCTATGTAAATTGTAATTATTTCTCTTCAAATATATGTAAACAATGGTAGGCTATACCATTGGAATAGCTATTAATGTGAAAGCTTTTGACGGATTACCTTTGCCCTATAGCTATCACGCTCGATATCTGTTAGATCATCATTTCCTGCATATTTAGAAAGAAAATTAGGTCTAGTTATGGCGATTAACTCATTAAATGAATCCTTACCCCAAGAAGGTAAAATCTCTAAGTCAACGCCTAATTGGATATCGCTAAGCTTTGTTAAGGCCTCTTTACCATTAACACGACGCGCATATTGTAAAACACCATATGAGCGCCATAATACATCTTCTAAACCTTCTTTATCATTATGCAATAAGGATTGTCGAGATTTTCGCTCTTCTGCAATGATACCTTCTACAATCTTCGTCAATTGCTCGATGGTATCCTCTTCACTGACACCCATAGTACGTTGATTAGAAATTTGGTAAATATTTCCTAACGCTTCGGAGCCTTCTCCATATAATCCACGTACAGAATAACCTAATTGAATGATGCTACGAATAAGCCGTGTAATTCGTCTAGATATGGTCAATGCTGGCAAATGTAACATTACAGAGGCCCTCAAACCTGTGCCTACATTAGTAGGACAAGCCGTTAAATAACCAAACCGTTCATCAAAAGCATATGGATATTTTGCTTCAATAGCCTTATCTATTTTTTTAGCATGTTCATAAGCTTCCTGTAATCGCAACCCTGAAACCATAGATTGAATCCGCAAATGGTCTTCTTCATTCACCATAATTACAATAGATGCATCATCAGATACTACTAAATTACGATATGGCAGTTTTTCCTCCAATGCAGGACTCATTAAATGTTTTTCTACTAATATAGCTCGCTCACGCTCGCTTAATTGCTCAAGATTAATATTGGAATATTGATGTCCATCTGCTTCTTTTAAAGGTTGAAGCAAGCCTCTAGAAATGGTATTTACCTTTTCTAAAGATGACTTATCATTACGATTTGTAAACAATATTCCATCAAAATTCCGTGCTAATCGGATTCGACTAGATATGACAATATGATCGGTTGCATCCGTATCGTGTTGTAGCCATGGGCTTAAAGGAGAGTCTAATATAGTATCTAACATAATAAGAACCTCCTACTCTTTATCGCCGCCAATGATGGCTTCTAATTCTTTTATTTTATCTCTTAAAATCGCTGCATCCTCGAAGTTCTCTGCTTGAATTGCTGAGTCTAATTGATGACGCAATCGCTTTAGTTCATACTTGGCTTTAAATACATTATGACCATGGCTAGGAACAGTTCCTTCATATTCAGAACTACCTTGTAATCGTTGTAATAACGGTCTTATTTCACTAGCAAAGGTTTCATAACATGTATCACAACCAAACTTACCTACGCGGTTAAACTCATCATAAGTAATACCACATTGAGGGCAACGTTTAGACTGATGTGATTTTAATAAACTATCAGGATAGACCATATTCTTAAAGAAATCATTGGTAAAGAAGCTATCATCCCACATATCATTCATAAAGAAACTATAAGGGGATAATTTTCCCTCCTGCTGTAATGCAGTGGCGCAAGTATTGCACAAATGTTGTTCTGTCTTCTGATTATTTACAATATTTGTCATATGGATAGTAGCTTCATTTTTATGGCAATGATCACATATCACTGATCATCACTCCTTCCGTAGTGTATCCACCATTGTTGCGTAGAGCTGACGAATTGCATCATTACGATGTTCAATGTCGGTATTCTCAATCAATGTAGCAAAAGAATTATGCATTAATTGAGCTTCACGACGAGTAATCTTTTCAGCCTGTAGTAATTGAAACAAGGATTGGTCTACATCTTTAATATCAATCAATCGATCTACTGTGTTTTGACCTTCATAAATACGATAGGTTGTTACAGCTGGTAGTGAATCGGAGCTTTCTGGATTTAATTTAGTAATTCGAATATATCCACCTAGACCACGTCTTGATTCAACATCAAAGCCGCGTTCATTAGAAAATCGTGTACTTAGTACATAACTAATTTGCGATGGTGCACAATCTAATTCATCGGCTAA
>URPT01000179.1 GCA_900549845.1 uncultured Veillonella sp.
ACTTCGATAACTGCAACACCACCGGATAATTTTGCAAGACGTTCTTGTAATTTTTCACGGTCGAATTCGGAAGTTGTTTCTTCTACTTGTGCACGAATTTGGCTAACGCGTTTAGCAATTACATCTTTATCGCCTACACCATCGATGATTGTAGTTTCATCTTTAGTGATGCGAACTTGACGAGCTGTACCAAGATCAGTAAGTTCTACAGAATCAAGTTTACGGCCCATATCTTCAGTAATTACAGTACCACCAGTCAAAATAGCGATATCTTCAAGCATAGCTTTACGACGGTCACCGAAGCCAGGAGCTTTAACTGCTACAGCTTTGAATGTACCACGCAAACGGTTTACTACCAATGTAGCCAATGCTTCACCTTCTACATCTTCAGCGATGATAAGAAGTTCTTTGCCCACTTTTACAACTTTTTCAAGTGTTGGCAACATATCAGCGATAGCACTGATTTTACGGTCAGTAATCAAGATGTATGGATTATCCATAACAGCTTCCATACGGTCAGGATCAGTTACCATGTAAGGGGAAATGTAACCACGGTCAAATTGCATACCTTCTACTACATTTAATGCAGTTTGCAAACCTTTGGATTCTTCAACAGTAATAACACCGTCATTACCAACCTTTTCCATAGCTTCAGCAATTAAGCCACCGATTTCTTCGTCTGCAGCGGATACACTTGCAACTTGAGCGATTTCAGCTTTACCAGAAACTTTAATAGAACGTTTTTTAATTTCTTCAACCAAAGTTTTAACTGCTGTTTCAATACCTTTTTTCAAGATCATTGGGTTAGCACCAGCTGCTACGTTGCGCATACCTTCTTGGATCATAGCTTGTGCCAATACTGTTGCAGTAGTAGTACCATCACCTGCTACGTCGTTAGTTTTAGTAGCAACTTCTTTAACTAATTGAGCGCCCATGTTTTCAAATGGATCTGGAAGTTCGATATCACGAGCAATAGTTACACCATCATTTGTGATTGTTGGGGAACCGAATTTTTTATCCAATACAACATTACGACCTTTTGGTCCCAATGTAACTTTTACAGCGTTTGCCAATTGATCAACGCCACGACCTAAAGCGCGACGAGCTTCTTCATTAAACAAGATTTCTTTTGCCATATGTATTACCTCCTAGATAATAACAGTATCTAATGTAAGGGAATGTATATGCCCGTAGGCAGTATAGAATGTATCAATAGTATGTTTAGCCCTATACAGATATATTAGCTATTATAATACTGCTAAGATATCGCGTTCGCTAATGATCAAATGAGTAGCGCCATCGATTTCTAATTCGCTACCAGCATATTTTGCGAACATAACAGTATCGCCAACTTTAACTTCTGGAGCTACACGTTGACCATTGTCATAAACTTTACCAGCACCTACAGCTACTACTACGCCTTCTTGAGGTTTTTCTTTTGCTGTATCAGGAAGGAAAATACCACTTTTAGTTTTTTCTTCTTTTGCTTCTAAACGGATAAGAACGCGGTCAGCTAATGGTTTTAACATATGATGTCACTCCTTATTTACTAGTTATTATTTACAATTCATTAGCACTCTAAGTAGTCGAGTGCTAATCACATGTATTATTATAACCGATGTCAAAATAAATGCAAGTAGAAATTTTGATTTTTTGACTTTTTAGTTTTTATTTGATGTTAGACACAAAAAAACTAGTATAAGCTTTAATTCTTATACTAGTCTTTGTATCTATTTTGAAACTTGATTAATTAATGCTTTACAGATATTAACAATACTATCTCGTTTCTTCATACTTAGGGCGCGAATACGATTGTACGCTTCCTCTTCTGATATAGAGTATAGCTCCATCAATATACCGGTCCCTTTTTGAATGATTTTACGATCTTCTAATGATTGTTCTAATTCAGCCATTTTTTCGCGTAGCTCAGCATCACTATGATAACGCCCTAATGCCATTTCTAAGGTTGGAACCAATTGTTCTTCACGAACAGGCTTAATTAAATATCCGTATACGCCAGATTCTCTAGCCTTATTTATTAAATCCTGTTGACTATAACTAGTTAATAGAACTACAGGTGCTTCATGGTGAAAGCCTATTTGACGTGCTGCTTCGATGCCATCCAATTCTGGCATTTTTACATCCATTAAAACAATATCAGGTTTATATTCTTTGCAAAGCTTGATGGCTTCAACACCATTAGTCCCTTCTGCCACAACTTCATGACCACAGGATTCAATAATATCGCGTAGATCCATACGTATAAGGGATTCATCATCCACTATTAAAACGCGCATTTACTTCTCCTTCTTCATATGTATTGTCACTAGAACACCGGCATCAGTATTTTTAACAGATAGACGCCCTTTTAACTCATGGGTAACTAAATTATTAATAATAGTTAGTCCTAAGCGTTTGTTTGAGTTAATAGAAAACTCTGGAGGTAATCCTTTCCCCGTATCAGAAAAGGCTAATACAATATATTCCTCTGACTCTGTAACAGCTAGACGAATCTCTCCGTTTTT
>URPT01000180.1 GCA_900549845.1 uncultured Veillonella sp.
TACATTTACAGATGCCATACTAGTCCTCCTCAAACTCTTCAAAACCAACGATTTTCCAACCGTTACCCACATTATATAAACGTACTAATATAGATGGTCTTTTATCTACAAAGTCCACTCTATATCCGATATAATCCACCGTTACATCATCATCCACATCTTGAGACACATAATCCAATCGTATAGTTTCCACAACAGAACGTTGTTCCTTCGTCTTAGCCTGTTGCCAAAGATCAAAGGTACCATATCGTTCCATTTCACGACTACTCAATTCTCGATACGCACTATGATAATCCCCATTCGCAAGTGCTTGGTAATACTCTTTCACAACTAGATAACCTTCTGTTGTAGCAGAATCACTATGTAGTAAACGATTTGCTTTTTTGGTGAAAGCCCCCTGTCCTAAATTACCAAAGGCTGTTTCTTCTACCATATAATTATGACCCATCATAGAGGTCCCTATACTGCTAGCAATCCAGCCTAAAACAAGGATAGCCATGATGAATACACCAGAAACGGACCGTTTTTCACCAATACTATGTTCTACAGATATCTGTTCGTTAGCTATACTTCTCTCTTGTTGCGGAGCCGACCTCTTGCATAATAGATAAAGCAAAACCAACCATCCTAAAATAGGAATAAAGATGAGAATCATCAATGTTGGATCATTATTAGAATCACGCAACCGTCTAGCTACGAGCATAATAGTCGGCAATGTTAACACTACTGTCAATGCCGTTAATACGCCGCCCCCTAAGGATATAGCATATAAAAATCCATAAGGAATGAAGGTAGCAAGACCTGTTATGAATGTAACTAGACCGTATACAAAGGTCATAGCGCTTATGGTAAGCCAAAAATCGGCTGTCGTTGTTCGTCCTTTACCATTTGCATAGTTTTCTACTAGCTCGCGATAGAGGATTTCATATACTCTCTGTTTCATAAAACTCCTACTATATTTAGATATTATACAAACTTAGCTATTACTATTATACTATGCTTTACCAAGGCTTACATTTCATTTTTTCTTCATTAATTTTACCTATACTAATAATATATTTTTTACAACTAAAATTCGTGCAATTAAGTTTGTATAGGAGATAATACTTATGAACGCTAAATTGACTAAAGTAGTAGCTATGGCCAGCTTGGCAGCATTCTTAACAGTCGGTATTGGTGCCAATGTAGCGCAAGCTAAAGATTACCACTTCAAAATCGGTGAAAACCATCGCATGGAAAAGAACGATGATGGTACTGTAGATAGCAGTGCTCATCCATGGTTCAAACCGGACCAAAAGAAATATAAAAAACACAGAGTATCTGAACGTGAAAAACATGATAAAAATGCCACTGCTAAACGCAGCGAACAACATCAACGTTCCGAATCTACAAACGGCTAATCATTCCCCTTTCATAACTGGTTATCCAGTCATATAACACATAACTAAACTAACTAACCTAAAAAGGACGTTATACCACATGTATAACGTCCTTTTTAGTATGTATTGTATTATCTATTTTATTATGCGTTAGCTTTTTGTACCGCTTGTTTCATGGATTGTACGTAATCAAACAACGCTAGATCCGCATGTTCACCGTGTTCTGCCACGATTTTAACGATAGCAGAGCCAACGATAGCACCGTCAGATACGCGAGCCATTGCTTCCGCTTGTTCTGGCTTAGAAATACCGAAACCAACAGCTACAGGAATATCTGTATATTTGCGAATCGTCTCAACGATGGATTTAATATCTGTCTTGATTTCGCTACGCATGCCTGTAACACCGAGGGAGGATACGCAGTACACAAAGCCTTCTGCATCTTTTGCGATCATTTCAATACGGTTTTCAGATGTTGGTGCGATTAAGGATACTACTTCAACGCCATGTTTATTAGCAATGCTAGCTAGTTCGCCTTTTTCTTCAAAAGGCATATCTGGCACGATAACACCAGAGATACCAACCTCTTCGCAGAGAGTAAAGAATTTTTCACGACCGAATACATAAATAGGATTCAAGTAGGTCATAAATACGAGTGGTACTGTCACTGCATCTTCGCCAGTACGTAAACGACGCACCATATCAAAGATATCGTGAATTTTTACACCTGTAGATAGAGCCCGCGTGCTTGCCTCTTGGATAACTGGACCTTCCGCTGTTGGATCAGAGAACGGAATACCAATTTCCACCATGTCCGCACCGGCTTTCACCATAACGCGAATATAACGTTCTGTATTCTCGATGCCATGATCACCAGCGCTGATGAATGGGATGAATGCCTTGCCCTTTGTGAAAGCGTCTTTAATTTTACTCATGAAGATCCACCCCTCTGTATTTCGCCATAGCCGCTACGTCTTTGTCGCCACGACCAGATAAACAAATAATAATGATGTCGTCCTTGCTCATAGTAGGAGCAATTTTACGTGCATGTGCCACCGCATGAGCACTTTCAATCGCAGGAATAATACCTT
>URPT01000181.1 GCA_900549845.1 uncultured Veillonella sp.
CCTTGATATAGAGCGTAATGGTGAAAAATTACACTTTGATATTACCCGTGAATCCATTGTGTTACCTACTGTTAAAAGCAAAATGCTCACAAGTACAGTAGGGTATATTCGTATTAGTCAATTTGCTGAAAATACGGCTGATGATTTTGAAACACAATTTAAAGAATTGCAATCTCAAGGTATGAAGGAACTAATTTTAGACCTTCGAGATAATCCTGGTGGGTTATTATCTACTACAGAAAAGATTTCTAACTATATTATGCCTCCAGGAACATTAGTAACAGTACAAAATAGAGCTAGGAAAAAAGAGGTTTATAAGTCTAATGGTCCAGACGTAGCTATGCCATTAGTCGTTCTTGTTAACAAAGGGTCTGCTAGTGCATCTGAAATTATAGCTGGTGCTATTCAAGACCGTAAACTAGGTACTATTTTAGGTACTAATACATATGGTAAGGGTACAGTTCAAACTATTTACCCTAGCCTTGATAATGAAGGTGTTAAGGTAACTATTGCTAAATACCATACGCCAAATGACCGTGTTATTGACGGCATTGGTATTAAACCTGATGTAGAACTGGATTTACCAAAAGGTGTAAATCCATCTAGTACATTAGATGATATTCAAATTAAAAAAGCATTAGAGTTATTACAGCAATAATGCATAGGAGTTAAAGTATGTTTATAGATAGAGCGCGTGTCTTTGTTAAGGCCGGTGACGGTGGGGACGGCATGTCTAGCTTCCGCCGTGAGAAATACGTGCCAAATGGCGGCCCTAGTGGCGGCGATGGTGGTAAAGGGGCAGACGTTATATTTAAAGCGGACAAGAATATTAATACTCTTGTAGACTTTAGATATAAACGTCAGTTTAAGGCACCTGCTGGTGGTAATGGTGAAAGCTCCAATAAGCATGGTCGCGGTTCTGAGCCACTTATTATCCCGGTTCCATTGGGTACTGTAATTAAAGAAGAAGAAACAGGTAAAATTTTCTGTGACCTCGTTAACGACGGCGATACTTTTGTTATTGCTAAAGGTGGTCGTGGTGGCCGTGGTAATGCACGCTTCCAAACAAGTGCTAACCGTGCACCTACATTTGCAGAAAAGGGTGAACCTGGTGAAGAGTTCTGGTTACAACTAGAGCTTAAAGTATTGGCAGATGTTGGACTATTAGGCTATCCATCTGTTGGTAAGTCTAGTATTTTACGTAAGGTTTCCAAAGCACAACCAGAGGTAGCTGCTTACCACTTTACTACATTGACACCTGTACTTGGGGTAGTAACAATCTCTGGAGACCGTAGTTTTGTATTAGCCGATATTCCTGGTCTTATTGAAGGGGCTAGCGAAGGTGTTGGCCTAGGACATAACTTCTTGCGCCACGTAGAACGGACTAATATTTTAATTCACGTCCTTGATGTATCTGGTATGGAAGGTCGCGATCCAAAGGTTGATTTTGATGCTATTAATGAAGAACTTCGTAAATATTCTGAAAAATTAGCCAATAAAAAACAAATTGTTGCACTCAATAAGATTGATATGGTCTTTGATGATACAACAATTCCTGATACAAAAAAATATTTTGAAGATAAAGGATATGAAGTATTCCTTATCAATGCATTAAGCGGTGAAGGTTTACCAGAGCTCATGGAACGAGCTTACTACTATGTAGAAAATTATGAGCCAGAACCGGAAGCAACTGATGATACAGTCGTATACGAAGCAAAACCAGATGTGGAATTCGTTATTACTCGTGGTGATGATGCTGCATTCTATATTACAGGTAAACGTATTGAACGCTTAGTGGCAATGACAAATTTAAGTGATGATCAATCTCTTCGTAGATTCCAACGCATCTGGCGTTTTATGGAGCTCGATGCTAAATTGAAAGAAAAAGGTTGTAAAGACGGTGATGAAGTTGTGATTGGCGATCAACGTTTTACATTCCAAGAGTAGGAGTAATAATGACAGGAAAACAAAAACGGTATTTACGTTCTTTGGCAGCAACAATGCCACCAGTGGTTCAAATTGGTAAAAATGGTTTAGAAAATAGTGTTATTGATAGTGCTCGCGCAGCATTAATGGCTCGTGAATTAATCAAGGTAAAATTACTCAACAATAGCCCTGAAGATAAGACGATTTTCCAAGAGTTAGCTGATATGCTTGGTGCTGAATTAGTCCAAGTTATCGGCTTTAACGGTGTATTATATAAAGCTAAAAAAGAACCAAAAATTATTCTACCTAAATAAATCGTCATATTACTAACATGTATTATATGGGGGTCTACATAACCTGTTAGCCCTAGGAGGTTATTCTATGCGCAGTGCTATCATCAACGCAAAAAGAATAGTAGTTAAAGTAGGCAGTAGTACGCTTTGTTATGCTAATGGTCATTTAAACCTAGAACGCATTGAACGATTAGTACGCCAACTATCAGATTTAGCTAACCA
>URPT01000182.1 GCA_900549845.1 uncultured Veillonella sp.
AATATGACCAATTTTAATAAGACCGAGAGAATAGGATATAACAAAAAATTATGTTAATCGTTAATCTAAGAATACTGTTTTAGTGCATAATAGTAGGCTTTCATACGTTTTTAGTGAATAGCAATCCAATATGGGCCGATTGATTGCT
This sequence comes from uncultured Veillonella sp., assembly GCA_900549845.1. Lineage (GTDB taxonomy): Bacteria > Bacillota > Negativicutes > Veillonellales > Veillonellaceae > Veillonella. The sequence continues at coordinate 149 of URPT01000182.1, forward strand.
TTTACCAAAATATTGGTATATAGTTAGTTTAAGGTAAGTCATTTGTCTCACCGTGTGGGACGGAAAGGAGTTATTATGGTCCGTATCGGTCATGCTGTACTCGGTGAAAAGGGTACAAAAATATGTGTTCCTATTGTGGGCACAACAATGAAAGAAATTTTGGATGCCACTGCGGTTGCATGTAATACACCGTGTCACGTTGTGGAGCTACGCATTGACTATTACGAGCGGGCCCACTCCATTGACGCTATTATTGAACTGTTGATGCTCATTAAACCTCAGTTAAAAGGGCGTGCTTTGTTATTTACGTGGCGCACAAAAGGTGAGGGTGGTGAGAAATCTATTTCTACACACGATTACTTTACAATGCTAGAGCGCCTTATTCCGACTGGATTAGTGGATGCTATTGATATCGAACTATTCTTTGATCAAGATAGAATGCTTAAAACGATAGAATTCGCCAAGGTGCATGGTGTAACCATAGTTATGAGTAATCATGATTTCCATGGTACACCAAGCCATGAGGTTATTGTAAATCGTCTCATTCAAATGAAAGACTTCTTGGCTGATGTGCCAAAGATGGCTGTTATGCCTCATACAACAGGGGACGTATTAACCCTCCTTGAAGCAACAGCTGAAGTTAAAGCCTTGTATCCATCGGATCCAATCATTACGATGGCTATGGGACCATTGGGGGCTGTTACACGTACAGCAGGAGCATTGTTTGGTAATGCTATGACCTTTGCCTCTGCTGGTAAAGCATCGGCACCAGGTCAAATCGATGTGCATGAACTAAAACGAATTCTTGATACCATCGACGTAGATGGCGTCTTCGATAAACAACAACATAAACGCGTAAAAGTGCATTAAAAAAGTCGGCGAGAGCCGACTTTTTTATATGGTTAGTATTTCCTGCAATGTATTCATTTTTGAAGGTCGAATATAGAACACGTATATATAATTATCTATAACTTTATATAGGATGAGATATTTTCTATGTGATAATTTTCTGTACTTTGTATTACTATTTATAATGGGATATCGTTCAGGAAAAATAGTTAATGACGATATTTTTTCATAGATTAACTCTAATTCTTTTTTGATAACGTTTTGATCTATAAGCTGTTGTGCTAATGAAATTTTGAGATTTACCATGTCAGATTTAGCTGTAGGGGTCAAAATTATTGTATATCTCATTTTAACCTCCATACTTATAAATCTTTAAGAAGCTCATTAAAGACTTTTTCTGCAGGTTCACCAATCCCATTTTCAGCTTGATTAAGGCCAGTTTGGACTCTAGCGTTTAAAGCTTCTTCAGTCCATAAGTTATTATTTATGGCATCAACCCATTTGGGACGATGTATAGTCGGAGGAATATTTTTAGCGAATTGTATTTGTTTAGACACAAGTGTTATAGTTTGAGATATGGTTAATCCCATTTCTTTTAGGATTGCGGTAGTTAGTGTTTTTACTTTAGGGTTAATGCGGATGTTAAGAACACCTGTTTTGTCGATTGAATCGAAGGCTATGTCTATCTCATTTGAGGGACTGGCTCCATATGTACTTGTAGTGTCCGAGGCTTTTATAGTTTGTGGTTGTTCGTAGGTGCCATTATTGACCGTGCTTGGTGTAGGTGTTTCATCTATCGGTGCCGTCGGTAATGCAATGGCAAAAGGAATGCGACGTTCTTTAATGATTTGACGGAATAGTGCGTCAAGCATGGATGTATATGATAGACCTTGTGCTTTTAATATGCTAGATACCTCTTGTTTTAGATCTTCGTTGATGCGGACTTGTAGGTTTACGGTTTTCATAATATCTCTCCTAACATTCTTTCGGTCGTGACTGCTATGATATGAATACTGTATCGATTTTACATTAATAGGCATGTAACTTTTTTGAATTTTAATTACATTGTAATTGCAAATAGTAGTTTTTACAAATATATATAATACATAGACACATAAAAAAGCAGTAGTTATCTTTCGGATAGCTACTGCTTTTCAGTTTATATCATTGATGTCATGATATGAGTTTTAGTTTTATCTAGAAATACAGATGTAAATGCTCTTACAGTAAGTTTGCTTCAAAGTCTTCTAGGATAGCCGCTACAGTTTCTGGTGCATTGCGATTATGTTCTACGATGCATTGAGCAAAGCTTTCATACATTGGAGTGCGAGTTTCTTCGAGTTCACGTAAACGTCCTATGCCGCCACTAGATAGAACACGACCTGAAGTAGATAGTTTTTCTACAGGTT
>URPT01000183.1 GCA_900549845.1 uncultured Veillonella sp.
TTAACAGCTTTGTCTGCATCAGCAGTACCGTCAAAGCCTACGATGAAGATTGTTTCGCCTGCCGCCGGACGTTTATCCGCGAGCACTACAATATCCATGTTGCAACTACCAATAACAACAATGCGATTCATAATAACTCCTTAATCAGCCTCAGCCCTAAGTGGGACTAAAAATGGATATCGTTAATTTTTATACACAGCTTTTGAGATATTTTATACAGCAAAATGTATATATAAATAGTATCGATAACCGCATAGGCGTTTACTTTCACATATCTATTAGTATAACTTAATCATTTATTAGTATAGCCTAAATACGAAAGTTTATCTATATAAATAACTATAAAATATGGGTATAAGAAAAGGTATACCCAACATCTATGTTACATGAGTAAAAATGTACTGATTAGATTTTGGATATACCTATTTGAATGGTTATTTTGTTATTGAAAAAGTATTGAATAAGGTGAAACGTTATAATCCATTTAGTATATTTACATAATCTTGTCGTTGATCAAGTATAGAGATTAAATAAATTGTTTTTGTTTCCTCTACAACTGTGTAGAAAATGATAAGTTTTTCTAAAATTAACATTCGAAAGTCGCTGTCATTAAGTGCTCTAATTTTAGGTTTAGCCCCCATATATGGATGGTTCATAAGATTTGAAATCGAATTTTGAATATTTTCTTTGACTTGTATAGCTGTTTCTTTTGAAAACTGCATAGCTATATAAAGTATTTGCTGATGTAGCTCTTTATTGAACTTTTCCGTAGGAATGATTGTGTAGGTTTGGGTTTTCATAGAGTTACCCCATTTGATCTAGCATTTTATCAATACTGCTGAAGGTTTCATCAAGTGTAGTGGTGCGACCTTGAATGATATCGTTTTGCCCTTCTACAAGAGAGGATAGTAATTCTATTTTTGACTTTAACATATTATATGTATTATAGCCGAGACTTACGGTATCTCCACGACCATTTACAGTAATAATGGCAGCCTCATCTTTAAGTTGTAAGGATTTAGAAATTTCAGGATACTTATTTCGTAAATCAGAGGATGGACGAATTGTTTCGCGTAATATTCCCATAGTTATCTCCTTATAGTTTTAAAAGTATTAGTTCATTATTTATATACTGCAATTATATCATTTAAACGATATAATTACAGTATATAAATATATATGAGATATTTAATTCAAATAGGGTTAACTAGATACTTTAATCATAAAATGATATATAAAAAGACTATCTTCAAGCACATTGAAGATAGTCTTGTATTGGTATATAGGATTTTCTCTTTTTTACTAAATATATATTTATATAGTTATATATTAGTGAAAGCTTGGTTTGTCGTAGTGGGTGCCTGGTTCGCCAATACCGATGCTTGCACGGTGGAATGGTGTTTCATCATCTACATGCAAGATGTCGAAGATGGCTTTTACTACAGCTTCCCGTGTAACTTGGGCATCGTTAAATTGAACGCCCTCAGGAATGAGCTCATAATTTGTATTTTCTGGATCATTGTAGAGCCATGTGAGGCGCAAGATTGTGTAGTTTAAGTTAGATTCGCGCAACACATTGCGTGCTTGACGTTCGCCTTGAACATAGCTAATAGGCAAGCTGTCGAAGGTCCATTTTTCAAGTGCTGCAGGGAATTCGCCAGAAAGACCAGCCATAGAAAGGCCGATAACGCGGCGAACATTTTTACGGCTTAATGCTTTCACAATAGCCGCCATATCGCTGCCAGATTCCATAGCGCCTACAAATACGATCTCTGCATTTGTTACAGCTTCTTCTAATTTAGCAGGGTTTTGGAAGGAGCCCTCGATGACAGTAACTCGTTCATGCTCTAAAATTTCTGGATGTAAACGAGTACTCAATTGGCGACCATATAATGTAAGGTGCATATCTGTATATGTTAATAATGTAGCAGTCAACTTTTGTGCAATTTGGCCTGCGGCCCCTAAAATTGTAATATATTTGTACATATAGACCTCCTATGTCCTAGGCATAAGTATTTATATGCATTATATCACAACTATATGACGAGAAAGTGAGAATAGAAATTTAATTATGATAGTAAAAGTTAGTTTTCTCAGCTGTAAAATAAAATTAGATGTGGTATAATACTACACAAGAAGAGCCAATTAACGTTTTGGAAGGCGTTAGGCTCATCTCCTGGAAAATTGGAAAATGAGAAATGGCCTAACGTCCCATTTGGGGTGTTAGGTCATTTTTATTTGGCTCCTATTAGTATCGTATAATCGTATATTAGTTGTATTATAAAGAAAAGTGACTAATAGTTACCTAGGTGACCAATAGAGTCATTAGAAGTCTTGGATGTAAGACAAT
>URPT01000184.1 GCA_900549845.1 uncultured Veillonella sp.
TACTAGCAAGGACAGTACCATCTACAGTAATAGAACCACCATCAATGGTTTCCAATTGACCTAAGCAGCGCAAGAACGTAGATTTCCCGGAGCCAGAAGGACCGATGATAGAAACAATTTCCCCTCTATTCATTTTGAGCGATACATCGCGCAATACAGTTTGATTGTTAAAGCGTTTTTCAATACGCTCCATATTTACAAATGTCATAAGTACCTCTTACATCGTCGTATAAATAAATAGCTGTAATTTCAAATCGGCTATAGCCCTTAAAAACAACTAAGTCCATATCTACGACACACTACTACAGAATAGATTAATCTTCATATACAGCAAATCGTCTTTCTAAGTAGTTGAAGATATTTGTCAAAATAAAGGTAAAGATCAAGTAGAACAAAGCTGCCACTAAGAAGGCAGAGATATCAAAGTCACGTTGTACGATAGATTTTGTAATACGCAAGATATCATTCATAGCCAATACGTATACAAGAGACGTATCTTTCAACAAGTTAATTGTTTCGTTCGCAAGCGGAGGCAATACGCGTTTAAACATTTGTGGCAAGATGATTTTACGCATTGTTTGAGCATAAGTAAAACCAAGAACCTTTGCCCCTTCGTACTGACCACGAGAAATGGATTGAATACCACCACGGAAAATTTCACATAAATACGCTGCGTAGTTCAACACGAATGTAAGTACTGCAGCTGTAGCATCATCCATTTGGACTGCTCCATCTGTAATGATAGGCAATGCATAATATACGAATAAAATTTGTAACATTAATGGTGTGCCGCGCATCAAATATACGAAGGCTTCAACAATTTTGTCGAGCACTGTAAATTTTGATAGACGTACCAAAGCAAGTAAGATACCGCCAGGGATGGATAAAATCCATACAATACAGAATAGCGATACGGTTACCTTTAAACCATCAGCGATGGTTGGGATAATCTGCAATAAATAATCTAACATGGAATACTCCTTCAAAACACGACTAGAGAAGAGGCATCTGGCCTCTTCTCTAGTGTACATTTCGTTCTTTAATTATCTGTTGTACATACTGACCATAGTACTATTAGTATATCACGAATTGTACTATTTAGCATCGCTCTTATCTAGGTCTGCGCTAGAGCCCAACCATTTTTCAACGATTTTATCAGCAGTACCATCTTTTTTCATGTCCGCTAAGATACCATTGATTTTATCACGTAATGCAGTGTCATCTTTACGGAAGCCAACAGCGAAGTTATCAACACCGTAATCAGTACCGTCTACGATTTTGTATTTACCAGGTTCTTTTGTCATGAGGTAACGAGCGATAACACCATCGGCGATAACTGCATCAACACGACCAATACCAAGATCCATGAAAGCACTTACGAAGTCAGCATAAGATTTTGTTTCTTTCACAGTTTTACCGCTTGGATCATTTTGTAATGCAGATTCACCAGTACTAGCTTGTTGAACACCTACTACTTTACCTGCTAAATCAGCTTTGGATTTGATGGAGTCATCATCATTACGAACAACGATGTATTGTTTATCCTTCATGTATGGATTGGAGAACAAAATATTTTTCTCACGTTCAGGAGATACTGTTAAGCCATTCCATAAAGCGTCAATTTTTTTAGATTTCAACTCAGCTTCTTTACTGGACCAGTCGATAGCTTTGAACTCTACCTCCATACCAGCGCGTTTAGCTGCTTCTTTAGCCATATCGATATCTAAACCTACGATTTCGCCTTTATCATCTTTAAAGCCCATTGGAGGGAAGCTATCATCTAAGCCGATAACGATTTTTTTAGGTAATTCTGTATTAGCAGTTTTAGTATCGCTACCACAACCCGTTACAAATACCATCATAGATACTGCTGCAAGGCCAACGGCCATCATTTTTTTCCAATTCATAACTATCCTCCACGGTGTGTTACACCTTTAACTACTTGCTATTATATGCTGTACAGAACTCACCTCTGCACCCGATGATTGTATTATACTTTAGTTCGTTAAAGTTGTAAATAGTTAATTCGATGAATTTTACATTTTTTATTTTACAGACTCTCCACATATATAGTTTATGATTCTAGATTCATTTGTTTTATGTTTCTGTAGTCCTATATTTATATTTCTGTATGCCTATATTATATGACGCTTCGTACTTACACTTTATGACTGCGTATGTTTATGGATAGCCTCAATCATCGCCATTTTATCCTTGTACGCCACCTGATGTAGATCAAGTGGTATCACATAGATCCCACCATGACCATTCATCGCTTGCAACACACGCTCCGTCACATCCTCTGTGCGTATCAGAAAACTGAC
>URPT01000185.1 GCA_900549845.1 uncultured Veillonella sp.
TATCGAGCTATTAAATTCCTTTTTTCGAGACCATGAATTTTCGGAATGACCTTCATATAGGAAAATATAACTTTCATTTTTCAAATCACGCCACATCGCAATAGGGCTACCATAGGCAAATACCAATTCCATGCGCGTGCTACCAACACCAATATCGCGTACAGTGTGGATGCCTTTTTTCGTACTATGAATATTAGTAATAGTATTCGGTTCAAAGAAATAAGTAGCACCTTGACCGCGTAATTGATTATTTATCAATCGTTCTTGAGCAGGTCCCGTATATACGGTTACCTCCAAGTCTTTCATATAGTACGTCGTAAAGTTATCACGAACCACTGTTTTTTCTACATCTTTAGGCGCTACAAACTGATCTCCTAAGCGATACCCATCAATAGCATAATCATCTTCAGACCCTAAAGCTGGCAAATTATTAGCCGTATAAGACTTACCAATATCAGCCAAGTTATTTTGCGTTACGCTAGGCAATGGACCTTCATTTTCGCTAGCTGCTTGCCAAAACTGTATGGAATCACCAAACTCGGTAACTGCCATTTGTTCAGCTAGCCATCCTGTTTTAGTGCTTTCCTTTTTTGTCTTTGTATCGATTTTAACAGCTTTAATCGGTGCATTATCTATATACGCAACAGACTCAGCCGCATCAGTTCCCGCTGCTTCTACAGTTGTCTTATCATCCGTATGTGCAACATCATTTGCATTCTCTGTAGATTCCACCGCAGTTTGTTTCACAGTCGAAATAGCCGGCTCTGCTGCATACCCTACCGATGTAGCAGATAAGCCTACTAGAAGTGCCGCTACGATACGGCTCTTAATAGAATGATTCATCGATTACTCTCCAATTGTGCACGCAACCATGTCAACCATGGCTCAAGTCCATTATGGGCCGTGCAACTTACTTCAAAAATCTCTCCTGTTGGATTCAAATTACGTATATCTTGTATGGCCTTATCTTTTTTGAAAGGTACATAAGGCAATAAATCTATCTTATTAATGAGGATAGCCTTTGACTCTTTAAAGATTAATGGGTATTTAAGAGGCTTATCCTCACCTTCAGTAACAGATAATACAGTTACCTTCATGCTTTCACCAATCTCAAATTCTGCAGGGCATACAAGGTTACCTACATTCTCGATAATGATCATATCCAGTTCATCAAGATTTAAATCACCTAGTGCATCTTGAATCATTTGTGCATCAAGATGGCAACCTCCCACTGTATTGATTTGAATAACAGGAACGCCTAATTCATGAATCCGTTCCGCATCCTTAGCAGTAAATAAATCACCTTCAATAACAGCAAGGCGGTAATCTTTTTTCAAATCATGTAAAGTTGCCTCTAATAGAGATGTTTTACCAGCCCCTGGAGAACCTAATAGATTAAATACAAAAATATTTTTTTCCTTAAACAACTGTTGTAAGGACTCTGCAATGGCATCATTTTTTGCCAATACATTAGTTTTAACTTGAACTTGCATGTCCTAACCTTTCTATCAATCGATATCCATGGAGGTCACTTGTAGTTCGCGGCCACCAATGGTTTGTACAAAATGACTGTCACAATAGGGACAGATAAACTTATAATTTTCTACAGGAAATGTTTTATCACAATCCAAGCACTTTCCTTCAATAGGAATCGTGTTAATTTCTATACGCGAACCTTCAGCTGCAGTCCCCTTTGTAACTGCTTCCCAACAAAAAAGAAGGGAATCTGGTTCCACGCCACTCATAAGACCCAAATCGAGTTGAACGGAATGAATCACAGATGCATCGTGTTGGCGCAATGTATCAAGGGCCACATCAAGTATACCTTCTGCTATAGACATCTCATGCATGGTATGCCTCATATACAGCTTCAAGCATCATAGTAGTCGTTACAGAGCCTACACCACCAGGCACTGGAGTAATTGCAGACGCAATATCTTTTACCGCTTCATAATCAACATCGCCTACCGTCTTACCTTCTAGTTCATTAATGCCTACATCGATAACAACAGCACCTGGCTTAATCATATCTGCTGTAATCATATGAGCACGACCAGCTGCAGCAATAACGATATCGCCTCGTTTTACTTGCTCTGCCAAATCAGGAGTTCTAGAATGGCACATTGTAACAGTACCATGTGCACCAAGGGTCATAAGAGCTACTGGTTTGCCAATAACTTGGCTACGACCGATTACTACCACATGTTTCCCCTCTACAGGAATATCGTAGTGATTCAAAATTGCCATACACGCCTTTGCAGTACAAGGGGCAAAACCACCTTTGCCTGCAGTTACAAGGCCAATATTATACGTAGTTAAA
>URPT01000186.1 GCA_900549845.1 uncultured Veillonella sp.
GTAATGCTTTTTTCTGTAATTGTAAGTGATCTAACTTACGCTGATGAAGGGTAATATATTGATTAAACTTTTCTAATGTCTCTCCAATAAGTACTTGCTCTTTGATGTTAACTGGAGTTTTTATTGGCATTTCAAAGAATGTAGAATCTTTTATTGCTATACGATCAGCTCTAGCACCACTATCACCATTTAATTTCATATAACGATGCCAATGGTTTGATTGAAAATACCATTCTAAAAAACTTAAATCTACGTTAGATGATCTAAAAACAGTATATAAAGGAGACATTATACCGGTACGGTTCAACTTATTCCGGTTAATTGGACCTACAGGTGCTAATGTTGAGATTCTAGGATTATAAATAAAGTCATTGTTATCGACTATATAATATCCATTAATATTATCCTTATTTGAAATTTCTTTATCAAAGAAGTCAACCTGACTAATAATACCTTGTTCAGCAGAATTAGTTAGTGTTTCAGTATAATGGACATCTACATTTTTGGTTGTAACTTTCGTAGATATATCAGACAACTTACGCTGTTCCCAAGTGTACTAAAAGAGGTAGAAAAGTCCTATTCGATCTTTTCTACCTCTTTTCCTTACATTTTGACGCCTAATAGGGCTAATTGTTCGGCTATTTCTTTTTCAAGTTTTGCAATTTCTTGGTTATCTTGTTCAATCATACGATTAATCTCATCAAGATCAAGTTCTTCTTCTTCCTCAAAAGTGTCTACATATCGAGGAATATTTAAATTATAGTCATTTTCTTTGATTTCTTCGATAGATGCAACGTGTGCATATTTATTGACATCTTGTCTATTACGATATGTGTCAATAATTTTAGCGATATTTTCATCACTTAAATTATTTTGATTCTTACCTTTTTCGAATTCATTACTAGCATCGATAAATAGTACATCCCGTGTCGCACGGTTCTTCTTAAATACAAGAATTGTTGTAGGGATACTTGTGCCATAGAACAAGTTCGCAGGCAAACCAATCACCGCATCAAGGTAATTCTTTTCTATAATAGTTTGGCGAATCTTACCTTCTGCTGCACCACGGAATAAAACTCCATGAGGTAAAACGATTGCCATTGTACCTTCATTGTTTAAATGATATAAGCTATGCAATATGAAAGCATAATCTGCTTTAGATGCTGGTGCTAATTTACCATATTCACTAAAGCGTGGATCTTTAAGTTTACCTTCATTATTATCCCATTTGGCAGAGTATGGAGGATTAGCAACAACCGCATCAAAGGAACGTGGTCTATCGATACCATCACGGTCAGGACCATCAGGCCAATCACTTTCAAGAGTATCAGCATTATTCAGTGTCATATTATTATACATAACACCATGCATCATCAGGTTCATTCGAGCCAAGTTATAAGTTACTGTATTTAATTCTTGCCCGTAAAAGCTAACTGCACCTTGACGAGAACCATCAGGGAGTTCATTACGAACTGTCAACAATAATGACCCAGAACCCATTGTTGGGTCATAGACTGTGAAAGTATCATTGTGAGATTTTATATTACCAGTAACAATTTTAGCCAAGATTTGGCTAACTTCATGAGGTGTATAGAATTCACCACCTTTTTTGCCAGCATTAGCTGCAAATTTACCAATCAAGTATTCATAGATTTCTCCAAGAAGATCTCTACCACTTTCATCTTTGTACTCAATTTCATCTATTTTAGTTACAACCGCATTCAACGTTTTAGTTCTACCAGTAATTGTTGAACCTAATCCAGAATCACCAAGATTAACATAATTAAAGATACCTCTAAAATCAGCTGCTGCTTCTTCATTTATTTCAGCATTCTTATTAAAGTTTTCAAATAATCGTTGATAATCACTAGGAACAACGGATCCATTATGAACATTTTCAATCAAGGACGCCCATGTATCCTCCGGATTAATAGCATATCCTAATGTACCCGCAATATCGATTAAACAATCCTCCAAACCAGCCTCTTCAACAAGTTCTTTATAGGCTTCATTAACAGATTTATCATCAGAAATATCAACTAAATCATTATTAACAAGATATTCTTCTTGATGAATAGAAAGGTATTTATAAAATAGAAATGAAAGAATGTAGTCTTTAAAAGAACTGGCATCCATTGTGCCACGTAAATCATTGGCAATAGCCCATAATTGACTTGAAATATTCTGTGCTTTTGATTCTGCCATACAAAATCTCCTTTATTTATACAAACATCTGTTGAAGTAATGCTTTTTTCTGTAATTGTAAGTGATCTAACTTACGCTGATGAAGGGTAAT
>URPT01000187.1 GCA_900549845.1 uncultured Veillonella sp.
TCGCAATACCATATCTTTATCAGGTAATACCTGTTGCCCAGAACTATCTTCAGTATCAGTAAAAGTACCAAATTTACATTCTGCCACATAGGTTTTATCAAAACCATCAGTGTATTCAATAAGTCGCGTAGCCTTACCAAGAAATACTGGCAATACACCATATGCCATAGGATCTAAAGTACCACTATGTCCTATGCGCTTCTCTTTTAAAATGCGGCGACAAATGGCAACAGCATCATGGCTTGTTATTCCAGGAGGTTTTAAAAATGGTAAAACGCCATCCATTATTTAATCACCTCAATAAGAGCTTGTTTAGCTTCCTGTAATGGTAAATTAATGGTACAACCGGAAGCTCGAATATGTCCGCCACCGCCAAAATTGCTAGCTATAGCATTTACGTCAGTTCCTTTAGAACGCAAGCTTACTCGCGTTCTATCATCAGCTTCAGCTTTTAATAAAATAGCTATATCAACAGTATCGACGTTTCTAATAATATCTACAAAACCATCCGTATCATCCCCAAGAATTGTCATGGCTTCACGATTCAACTCGATTGTAGCCACGGTGTTATTCTTGTAAAACTCGATAGTTTGCATAACTTGTTTTGTTAATTCAAGACGACTGGCAGACACAGCTTCAATCGTTTCAGAAATAACATTAGGTCTAGCACCAGCTGCTACACATTTTGCAGCCATTTCTAAAGTATTGGCTGTGGTATTACTGAACTTAAAGAAGCCACAGTCTGTAGCAATAGCCATATATAATGCAGTGCCCATAGACTCAGTGATAGGCCAATTCCATTTTGTACATAAATAGGTAATAATTTCACCAGTAGCAGCAAAATTAGGCTTTAAATATAGATGATCCGCAAACTCCGTATTAGAAATATGGTGGTCTATATTAAAAATAGGTGCACTCCATAGTGCACCTACTTTGCCAATTCGCTCATACGTGCTAGCATCCAATACCATTAGCATATCAATATCAACAGGATTTGTTTCAAAATACGCTACATCATGGATGTGGTCCGTATATCGTAAGAATGAGTACTTTTCAGGAACTACATCATCCACTACCATATATACAGTTTTACCTTGCCCTACAAGGGCTTCGTAAAAGGCCACCATGGACCCGATAGCATCACCATCGGGTCTAACATGGACGGTTAGCATAATAGAATTAGCTTCACACAGAGCCACATGTAATTGATTAATAGTAATCTTACTCATGTTCTCTATCCTTTGTGTCAATTTTTTTCTTCGTCCTTTTTGATTTCATTCAAAAGGGATTCAATATGCATGCTATAGTCTAAAGACGTATCCTTATCAAATGTGATAGAAGGAATATGGCGCAACTTAAGTACTTTGCCAAGCTCAGTACGAATATGGCCTGCTGCATGCTTTAAAGCGATAAGAGTATCTTCTTTTTCCTTATCGGAACCAAACAAGGAAACGTAAATTGTAGCCTCTCGTAAATCACCGGTTACATGAACATCGGTAATAGTAGTAAAGCCAATGCGAGGATCTTTCAATCCACGCATCAACATTTGACTTACCTCTTGTTTGATGAATTCTTGTAATTTTCTGACACGAACGTCACTCATATAAACCTCCTATATTTGAGGTGCAACTTCTTCCATCAAGTACGCTTCAATTACGTCGCCTTCCTTGATGTCGCGGTAACCTTCTAAGGAGATACCACATTCGAAGGATGTTTTAACTTCTTTTACTTCGTCTTTGAATCGACGTAAAGAGTCAACCTTACCTTCAAATACAACAATACCATCACGGATCAAACGTACTTCAGAATCGTTAGTAATACGACCTTCTGTTACATAAGAACCGGCAACGATAGCTTTTGGTGTAGAAATAACTTGACGTACCTCTGCACGACCAACGACAACCTCTTTGAATTGAGGCGCCAACATACCACGCATCGCAGACTCAACGTCATTAATAGCATCGTAGATTACGCGATATGTACGAAGGTCAACTTTTTCATTTTCTGCAGCGCGACGTACATTAGCATCAGGACGTACATTGAAGCCCATAACGATTGCATTAGATGCAGAAGCTAAAATTACATCAGATTCGTTAATGGCACCTACACCACCATGTACAACTTTAATCATAACTTCCTCATTGGAAAGCTTCATGAGACTCTGTTTTACAGCTTCTACAGATCCCTGTACGTCTGCTTTTACGATAATATTTAATTCTTTTACATTTCCAGACTGGATCTGTGAGAACAGATCGTCTAAGGACAT
>URPT01000188.1 GCA_900549845.1 uncultured Veillonella sp.
TCACCAGATTGGCTGATAACGATACACAATGTTTTGTCATCAGTCAATGGATTGCTGTAACGGTACTCGGATGCGATTTCCACACTTACAGGAATGCGCGCCAAGTTTTCAATATATTGTTTTGTTACAAGACCTGCATGGTATGCTGTACCACATGCAACGATGAGGATTTTATTGAAAGCTGCTACATCGTCAGCAGTCCAATTCAACTCATCAAAGATTGCTGTTTTACCATCTTCGGAGATATGTGTACCGAATGTATCACGTACAGCTTTAGGTTGGTCATGAATTTCTTTCAACATGAAATGTTCATAACCGCCTTTTTCTGCTGCTTCCGCATTCCAGTTAACATGGAATACTTCTTTATCAACAGGGTTGCCTTCACGGTCAAATACAGATACATTATCACGAGTTACGATAGCTAATTCACCATCGCTCAAAATGTATGTATCGCGTGTGTAGTTAATAATAGCTGGAATATCAGATGCTACAAAGTTTTCGCCTTTGCCAAGACCGATAACCAATGGATTTTCTTTTTTAGTACAAATGATTTTGTCTGGCTCATCAGCACAGATGATTTCAAGAGCATACGCACCATCAACACGAGAGAGCATGCGACGTACTGTGCCTACGAAATCGCCATCATACATATCTTCTAATAAATGAGCTACTACTTCTGTATCAGTTTCAGATTTGAAATGGTACCCTTTTTCGATGAGCTCTTCTTTTAAAGGCATGTAGTTTTCGATGATACCGTTATGAACAACAGCAAATTTACCATCTTCAGATGCATGAGGATGGGCGTTCATATCAGATGGGCGACCATGAGTAGCCCAACGAGTATGACCAATACCTATAGTCCCTTCATTAGGATCTGCTTTTACAATCGCCTCAAGATTAGCAAGACGGCCAACCTTCTTTTGAATTTTAATAACATTTTCAGGGCCGATAACAGCAATACCTGCAGAGTCATAACCACGGTATTCTAATTTCGCCATACCGTCCAACAAGAAATCAGATGCTTGATTAAAGCCAATGTATCCTACGATACCGCACATAAGTATATCCTCCTATAACTGGGGGCATTCTAGCCCCAGCCAAAAAACTAAGGCTAACTAATTAATGTTCTAGATTAATGTTCTAGATTAATGTTCTAGATTAATATTTCAATTATGTATTAATTATTACTTTAATACAATTCATTCAGATACACTTTGTCTCCATTGTTACCAATGGGCTTTTTAGTATCTGTTACGACATGAATTTGCCGGAAGAGCATCCGCTGATTATTCGATCACTCTTCACCTCGTCTACCCTAACGACTGCCTTCGCGGGTACTTGCGCTATTCGCCTTTACGAATTAGGGAACTCCTTTCTATAAGATACGGCAGATCTTAACAGTATACATCATATACCAATCTATATTATACGTGATAATGAATGGTGAAAGCAAGACATCCTTATCGACATATCTAAAAATCACGATTAGTATTTCTTTATAAATCCCATGTATCATTCATACTATTTTCACAGATAATTACTATACTTCTTACAATCTTAATTTTACACAATTCGATTTTATCGCGCAATAAATATTTGGAGGTTATTATATATGACACATTCACGTAATTATAAAACTTTAAGACGTTTCATCGTTCCAGCTTTAGCGGGCGGCGCCCTCGCAGCACTAGCCTTTGCCCCTACATTTGGTGCAGAACCAGTACATTCTAATGTTCCACCACAAAGCATATCTGCCCCTAAGAATGATGCACCTAACGCTAATATGCCTAAAAATGATGTACCTAGACCAGATGATGTAAAGACAGGAGAAATTAACGAACCAACGCCTCATAAGGAAGCTGATCCTAGTACTTTCACAGGCACATCTGTAATTAGTGAAAACAAAACATTAGAACACCAACGATTCGACAATACTACAAGCGACCAAAATGCTTTCATCGGAAAAAACAAAGCCACTATCACCATCGATAGCAGCGTATTTGATAAACAGGGCAACACCACAAATGATGATAACAGTAACTTCCGCGGACAAAACGCAGTAGTACTCGGTATCGAAGGCAGTCAAACAAGCATTAAAAATAGTAATATCACATCTAATAGCATTGGATCTAATGCGGTATTTGCCACTGGCGAAGGATCTGTTATCAACGTAGAGAACACTAATATTCACACCAAAAGCGATTCCTCTCGTGGT
>URPT01000189.1 GCA_900549845.1 uncultured Veillonella sp.
ATAGCCGCTTTTGTAGCATTGCCGTCAGCATCGTATGCGATGGACGCAGATGGACCTTTATGACGTTCGCTAATTTCAGCAGATGTGTCAGCAAGACCTTTTACAATAAGAGCCAAACGACGTGGTGTACCGTATGTTGCGATGCTTTCAAAAGGAAGATGGGCATCATTTAATTTTGTTTCAGCCAATTGTTTCAATTGACCTAAGATATTTGGCATAAAGCCGGCAGGAATTTCTTCTGCACCGATTTCAAATAATAAATCCTTTGCCATCTTATTTATCTCCTTTCAAAAGTGGGAAACCTAATTCTTCGCGTTTAGCGAGGTATTGTTGAGCACAAATACGAGCTAATGCACGTACGCGTCCGATGAAAGCTGTACGTTCGCTGATAGAAATTGCGCCACGGGAATCAAGCAAATTGAATGTGTGGGAACATTTCAATACATAATCGTAAGCTGGTAATACATAACCTGCGCCGCAAACGCGTTTTGCTTCTGCTTCGTACATATCAAACAATTTGAAAAGCATATCTGTATCTGCTAATTCGAAATTGTAAACGGATTGCTCAACTTCGTTAGCATGCCATACGTCGCCGTATGTAACGTTTTCGTTCCATTTAAGGTCATATACGTTTTCTACGCCTTGAATGTACATAGCTAAACGTTCTAAACCGTATGTAATTTCTACGGACACTGGTTTACAGTCGATGGAACCAACTTGTTGGAAATATGTGAACTGAGTTACTTCCATACCATCAAGCCATACTTCCCAACCAAGGCCCCAAGCGCCCAATGTAGGAGATTCCCAGTTATCCTCAACGAAGCGGATATCGTGATCTTCAGCGTGAATGCCCAATGCAGCCAAAGATTGTAAGTACAATTCTTGGATATTATCTGGAGATGGTTTCACGATAACTTGGAATTGATGATGTTGGAACAAACGGTTAGGGTTATCACCATAACGACCGTCTGCTGGACGACGAGAAGGCTCTACATAACATACAGCCCATGGTTCAGGACCAATAGCATGCAAGAATGTAGCAGGGTTCATTGTACCTGCACCCTTTTCGATATCATATGGATTTTGAACGATACAACCTTGATCGCTCCAGAATTTTTGTAGATTTAAAATAATCTCTTGAAATGTCATTGCTGCCTCCACTTTACACAACCGACATAAAATCAACCATTTCGTTACAAACAAAAAAGTCCCTGTAACGAAAAACGTTACAGGGACGAGTATACCCGCGGTTCCACCCTATTTGGCTTGCGCCCTCTTTTTTCTATGTTGGCCTTTACTAACAGATACCTGCGTTCCTGCCAATGCTCTACAGCGCCTTCAACCAAATGTGAGCTTACACCATCCTCACTCGCTAGAGAGGTTTACTACTCTGCTTCATCGCATATATTATACACAATATTGTAGCAATATAGAGGGAAGAATGTCAATCACTCATAATATATAATTAATTTAATTTTAATTAAAGATATCTAAGATATCTAAATCAAAAAAATAAGTCTAGATGTATACCCCATAAATATACTTCATAAACAAAAAAACTAATACACCTACTAATACAGCTAAGACAAATAATGCTAAGAAAGTACGAGTCAGAATCCATCCTCTTTTTTCATACTCCGTTAGTGTTCCAGCTTTATTTTTACGCCATAAGATATAAGTACCTACCATACCTATTCCAAGCATAAATAGTGCATTAAAGTCCTCAATGAATTTAGGTAACCCAAAATACGATTCTATTAAAATACTGATTAAGAAATAGTTGCCAATTAGTGTTAAAATTGTAACCTTCCGTGTACCCCAAGATTTATATATAAGATAGTTAAAACCTAAAAGTAAAAATATATTTACTATTTGTTTTTCCATTTGTCTTCTTTCTAATGAGATATTACGGCCATAAAATAAAAGTGTATTTTAATAGCATTATTAAATTAGTGAAATATAATCCATAAGATAAACACGATTCCAATTATGTATATATAATTTTCATTACGTCCATCTTTATATGTACTAGATTCCTTTTTCTGTATATTTCTGATGAAATCTTTAAAAAAGTGAGTTACTAGGACTATACCTAATGGATAAAAATAAGCATATCCAAAATTAAAGAACATATAGAATATTAAAAAAACAATTCCAGCCACTATACTTACTAAATTTGTAAATTTATATAAATGTAGGTATCGCATATTATTT
>URPT01000190.1 GCA_900549845.1 uncultured Veillonella sp.
AGGAGAGTTCTCATGAAAGGTAGATTTGCGCCTAGTCCAACAGGATATATTCATCTTGGTAATGTATGGATAGCACTTTTATCGTATATCTCCACACGCCAACAAAACGGAAAATATGTTGTACGGATGGAGGATATAGACCTGCAACGGTCAAAACGAGAATTGGGTGAAGCTTTACTAGATGATTTAGAGTGGCTTGGCTTTGAATGGGATGAAGGACCTCGTGTAGGTGGACCTGAGGTATCTTATTGGCAAAGTGAAAGACAAACATATTATGCAGACATACTAGAATATCTAGCATTAGAAAAACTAAGTTATCCTTGTTTTTGTAATAGAGCACGGCTACAATCTATAGCATCAGCGCCTCATGCAGGAGAAGTAGTTCATCGTTATGATGGTAAATGTCGCCATTTAAGCAAGAATGCTGTAGACGAATTATCCTCTATAAAAGAACCATCCTTACGTTTAGCTATAGATTCATGTAATCTAGAATTTGATGATCGCTGGCAAGGTACACAACATATTCATTTGGAAGGTGAACTAGATGATTATGTATTACGGCGTGGTGATGGTATGTATGCTTATAATTTAGCAGTTGTATTAGATGATATAGCTATGGGAATAACTGAAGTTATTCGCGGTAATGATTTACTTGATACAACAGGGCAACAATTATATTTATATAATACATTACAACAATGCTATCCCCACAAGCATATAGAAGTTCCTAAGTATGGTCACGCACCACTTTTAGTAGATGCAGAGGGAAATAGACTGTCTAAGCGTCAAAAGAGTATTACAATCCGTGAACTACGAGAACAGCAATGGTCAGCATCCAGAATTTTATGGGAATTAGCTGTCGCTGGTGGTCTTATAGATGGAGACAGATATACTCATCGAGAAATAAACCTTTCTGAGTTAATGAATTTAGATCTATCGTGTTCTAGTTTAAGACAAAAAACAATTGTTATTGAGCGATAACAGATTGATTTTAGTTCTGAAATATTTGCTAAAAGAGTATAATTCTTTAACTATAAAATTCGATATATTATATTGACAATATTCGATATTTATTTATAATAGTATATAAGAGGTGGTCGAAATGACAATTCAACAAGCTTTAGAACAAAAAGTGTGGGCCGTTATTGGAGCCACTCATAAAACCGAAAAGTTCGGCTATAAGATTTATAAATGTCTTAAAGATCACGGATATGAAGTATATCCAGTTAATCCTAATATTGCAGAGATAGATGGTAACACATGTTATCCTAGTCTTTCTACACTTCCCGTTGTACCAGCTGTGGTAGATTTTGTTGTGCCAGAAGCGGCAGGCTTAGCTGCACTTGATGAATGTAAAGAACTTGGCATTACTACTGTGTGGTTGCAACCGGGAGCGGATAAACCATCTGTTGTTGAAAAAGCACATGCTTTAAACCTGCATGTCATTCAAGATTGTGTATTAGTTCAACTACCGTAGGAGGGTACAATGAGCGAATTAAAAGAATTAAAAACTGCTGAATATCAAGATTTAGTAAATCAAGGTGGCGTAACTGTTATTGATTTCTGGGCTCCATGGTGCGGTTATTGCGTACGTATGATGCCAATTATCGAAGAAATTGCAGGTGAGCTTGAAGGTAAAGCTAACTTTGTAAAAGTAAATGCTGATGAAGAACCAGAATTAGCACGTAATTTACAAGTTGAAGTATTGCCTACATTTGTTATCTTAAAAGATGGCGAAGTAGTAGACCGTAAAATTGGCTTCTTGCCAAAAGGCGATCTTCAAGGTGCTATTGAATCTAAATTCTAATAATCTGAATAAATCTATATAGATAGAGTAAAAAAGACCTCATCAATGTATGTGAAATACATTGATGAGGTTTTTTTCATATTTTCTATAGAAGCAAATAAAAAGTATCGTATAAATATAAAATTAATTTAAAATATAAAATTTCATTTTACATAATTCAATATTATTAATAACTTAGTGTTCAAGCTGATTTTTAGGTATTTTTAAATGAGAAAAAAATGAAACATTAGTTTAACTTATTAATTTTTTTATGGAAGTTTAAAATAATATATGGTAGTATTATGTTAAATATTGTGAATATTTAGTGAAAAAGAGTGCAATATTTGATTTATTTCTTCATTGTGGGGTGAGAGCCACAAATGTTGGGAGGGAACTTAATATGAATAAGGTATTCAAAGTTGTTTG
>URPT01000191.1 GCA_900549845.1 uncultured Veillonella sp.
GATGAACAGGATGAAAATCATAATGTTGATTTGTCTGTTGGTAGTAATGTAGAACGCCGTTTGCTAAGGTATGATCTCGTACCGTTGAGGTGGGATGCATCAGAATACCTGCCTCTTTATTGATGACTAAAATATATTCATCTTCGTATACGATATCGAGGTCCATAGGGCTTAAACTAAACTCTTGTTCAGGGGTTAACTTCATAATGAGATGGTCTCCACCGTGGACAAGGGTATTCCAAGAGGCTGGTTCACCATTGACTGTTATAATGCCGTTATTTCGCAAACGCCGCCGCATACGTTGGGAAATATGCTGTTGTTTTATAATATGATTCATAGATTGAGTATGTACGTTGGAATCTACAATCAAGTCGATAATAGTTGCTGTTTTCATACATAGTATTATATCAAATAAATAATGGATGAAGAATTTTTCATAATTTATTGTCTTTATAGAGACCTTATAGTATAATTTTTATTAATGTTTTTTATATATTTTTTATGTATTGGTGTTTTATTTATTTGAATGCTTTGGCAGTTCAATTTCTTAAAATCATATATTGATGAGTATATGGTTTGCTTTGTAAAAGGAGAGGTTTATGAAACTGAATAAGAAATCCTTATTAGTCGCTTGTGTGTTGGCGGCTATGTCTACAAGTGCTTTCGCAGCAACTACAACAACATCCACTAGTAGTACAACTGTGACAAATCAAGATACAAAAACATCTACTAGTACAAAAGTTACACGTGAGCAGCATAATTCTAGTGTATCTACATCCACAACAAATACTACAGAAAAATCTTCTAGCCGTTCTAGTGGTACATCTGTAGGCGTAGGTGTGGGGATTGGTCGACTTGATACGTTTGTACCAATCTCTGGTGCTGTTAAAGAGCCACCAGCAGGTGTAAAAAAAGCAATGAAGGTATTGAAAGATGATTCCTTATTACAACAAGGCTATTTAGGTCTTGTAAAAGAAAAGGGTAAATGGGGTATCGTAGGTACAAATGGTCAAGTTGTACTCGCTCCAGCCTATAAATCCTTAGATGCATCCAGTAAAAAGGATGGTACGTTCTTTGTTGAAGAAGGTAAAAATAAAATTTCTCATATTAAAGGCGATGGTACTGTATTAGAATCTGGTAAAGAAGCGCAAGAAGCTTTATATAGCAGCCTTAATGAGAAGAATACAGCTGTTAAAGAGCTAAATGATTTTGATCCTAAATCTGTTAGTCAAAGCTATCCAAGTGATTCTTATGTAGCTTTCACAGAAAAAGGTAAATTAGGATTTAAAGATGCTAATGGCAATGTAGTAATTCAGCCTCAATTTAAAGCACTATCTGATGTAGAAACTAAATTTAGTGAGGACCGTGCCTTTGTAAAAGCTAATGGTAAAACTGTTGCTATTGATGGTAAAGGCACTGTATTATTTAATGCTCCATCTAATGAAGTATATCCATATAAAAATGGCTTAGCTGAATTCCGCCGTAAGGTAAGTCACTTTGGCCTTGGTGGTATTCTAGGTCTTGTAGGTATGGGTTACTTCTATAATCATGGTGGCGTATATCTTGATGGACTTGGTGGTCTTGTAGATGATGGTATGAAGCGTGGTTATATTGATCGTAATGGTGCTGTTGTAATCGATAGTAAGAACGATTATGTATACCCTATGGAAGAGCATGGTACCTTGGTTCGTAATGAAGGTAAATTAGGTTTTATGAATCGTCAAGGTCAATATGTAATTCAACCTGGAAATTACGAAGCTGGCACGATTGATGTAAATAATGTATTGTTAACATTGAAAAATAAAGATACTAATAAATATGGTATTTTTGATATGGAAACAGGCAAACAAGAGGTACCGTTTAAATACGATACTATCGAGTTTGTAGGCGAACATGAAATGTCTGTTACTAATGACGCCAATCGTTATGTAGTAGATATGGCTACAGGTCGTGTGATCTATAAAGGCGATAAATCTATGAACGTAAAAACTTTCCTTGGTGATACATATACTTGGGTATATAACAAAGAAGGTAATTATAAGATTCTATCCCTTGATGGTACAGTGACAGAAACTCCAGTTATGAAAGATATTTCTGGTACTGGTAGCTTCTCTCATGGTTATAGCCCTGTAAAAATCAAAGGTAAGTGGGGGATTATCAACTCTAAAGGTGAGTTAGTAGTTCAAC
>URPT01000192.1 GCA_900549845.1 uncultured Veillonella sp.
CCAGTCATTACGCCCAGTGACAGTCAAATACAATTGATGATTCCATCCTAATTCTGCACTTGCAAAAACACTTTGTACTTGATCATGCCATTTTGATTCATTACGCTTGGAAGTATTGACATTAATATTGCCATAATGGAAGAAATTAGGAATTTGCTCCAATCCTCCTTTTAGATACATAGCATCTTCCTGAATATCATTAATAGAAGCACCAACAGTTGCATTCAATGAAAGTTTGTCATCAAAGAAATTCTTATTTATGCTAGCCATTACATCAGCATAAACAGACCGATCATTTTGTTTAGTATGTCCATAATAACCTTTAGAACTACTTTCTGTAAAAGTACCTCGTGTACTAGCATAATACTTTTCATAACTATCGCTATCTGAATTATCCACACGTACTCGCCCTGTTACATTCACCCAATCTGTTATATCCCATTTCAGACTAGCATTAAACATATAACGACGTTTAGAAAGCTCATTCTGCATTCGATTCATAATCCAATATGGGTTTTGCATATCCAAATCAGTACCAAATATAGATTCCGGCCAATATTGTACCATAAGGTTTCGAGCCTCACTATAGCGTTCATACATCTGTACTTCCTGAAAGTTTTCACCTCGTGGAAAAAGATAAAGAGATACCAAGGGATTAAAATATTGTCCACTACCTACCATATTCTTATTATTTTGAATAATATATTGAGCTCCCAAATCAAGACTCAACTTATTATCACAGAATTTAGCGGTATTACGAATAGAGAAATTATAGCGGTTATAAGCATTATTAGGTAAGATACCTGTAGAGTTTGTAGTAGAGACAGATGCGTAAGTTTGATTTTGTTCAGTACCAGTGGTCAACGTGAAACCATTCATCTCCGTCATTCCCGTATTGAAGAAGTCAGATGGATCAAAGTTGCTAGGAGTATCCATCAAGCTCCCCCAACTGCCTAACTCTCCTTCACGATTACCATAAATATTCTGAAACTTCGGCATCATCATCGGAGATGAAAAACTTGTACTATTACTATAAGAAATTTGCACTTTTCCTACAGTACCTTTTTTAGTAGTGATAAGAATAACTCCATTAGAAGCATCCGAACCATACAAGGCTGCAGCGGAAGGTCCTGTTAAAATTGTCATGCTCTCAATATCTTCAGGATTAATATCAGCTACGCTATTAGATCCTGGCTGTTTGTTCATCGTACCTCCAGCATTATCTCCTGAATTTACATTAAACATTGGAATACCATCAATAACATAAAGTGCATTATCATTTTTCTCCAAAGACTTTGTACCACGCATAACTACACGAGCCGCAGCCCCAGCACCGGCTGAAGAAGCATTTATTGTTACGCCAGCTACTTTTCCTGATAAAGCATTAATAAAGTTAGCATCCTTTATATTAGTCAATTCATCTCCCTTTACTTGCTGTACATTATAACTCAACGCTTTTTGTTCACGTTTGATACCCAACGCAGTAACTACTACTTCGTCCAAGGTTTGCGTGTCTTCACCCATTGTGACTTTTAGGGGTTGGGCGTTGGCAAGCGTGATTGATTGGGAGTAATGAATTTATAGCTGTTTTCATACTTCTTTATGTTCTATTTTTAAGAATAGCCAGGTAGTCAAAGTCTATGAAATCTAATAAATAGCAAAAAAATGTATAATTTATTGCAAGATTATGCGATGTGTTTGCATAAAACAATTGCTTAGTGCATAAAAATGCCATCTTCAATTCTATGAAAGAGCTTTAAAATATACGAACGGAGCAGTCGTTGGTTTAAAAGGAACGGCATTTTGGTTTTAAAGGAAACACCAGTTCCTTTAAAACCAAGATAAATATGGGCACTTTGAAAGAACTTTTTCTCTATTTGATTTAATTTTTCGCTTGATTCTGAAATGACAATATGATTCTATATATTGTTATTTATATTAAAACGCCTGTATTTTAAACGATTTAATAACCATATAATTATTAATAACGTTTATTTAAATCAAGCCGTTGAATACAAATCAAGAATAAAGGTTTTATTTCTAATTCTTATATAGTTTAGTGTAATATATTACATTATAGGCACATTAAATATGCATTTTTTTAAGAATGTGCTGATTTTACTGATTTCATGTTTTCTATTATTTATAAAATGCGACATTACAAGATATGATTAACCATATGGT
>URPT01000193.1 GCA_900549845.1 uncultured Veillonella sp.
GATCAAAAACATAGCAGCTGTAGAAGGGCTATTAAACAAAATATCTTCGATAATACAATTATTATTATCTTTATTTGCAAGTTTACGTCTTAGTTTAAGTGACTCAGATATAGTTTGAGCAGTCTTATGAGAAACTTTACTTCCTTTTAAAAGTAAAAAACCTTCATTAGTTTCTTTAGCATAACCAGTAATCACTTCATTACCAACTTTTTGAGTCATAGTATAAATAATCTCACCCTCGCTACGACCTGAGTCAGCCAACTCATCAATTGGTGTTAAAACTTTCTTACCTAATAATCCTATTGGTAACTTTGAGAACTCTACATACGCTAATAACTCACTAACTTTTTCTTCAGTTACATTTCCTAGAGTGGGTTCATTTTCATTAAAGACCCTATACCGATTGATTTCTTTAATCAATTTATAGTAACGATTCTCCAAAAAATTTAAATCTGTAGGACCAAAGCTATCGTTCGAAGTTGTTAGCACTACAGCCTCTGTCCAAAAGTCCTTACTGCCATCCGTATCATGTTCTTTTAATCGCTGTAATACACCATCATCATTTTTACGAATTCCAGCCTGACCAATATATACTAATGGTTCATTATTATCATCCATACCAAATAACATATAGATTGCACTTTGATGTAATGCACTAATCTCTTTAGATTCATCTAATAAGGATCTAGGTATTTTATAAACTAAACCGGTCCAATTCGCTAAAGTACATTTAATACGACCAGTAACCTCTCCGTCTAATAAAAATAAATTTACATTCTGTCCCTTAAGCATTTATACGCTCCCCTATGTATTGTGTTTAATATCTATAAATATCTATTCGAACTTAAAACATCTGATTTTTATATAATATATCTAGTATGACATATTCTTGAAATACTGTACAATCAAGTATCAAAAAGAATATAGAGCAAAATGTCCCTTAACAATTGCGTTTTGCTTCATTCTTTCAAGTCATTCATCAAGCACTTTTCATCAATAAAATAATATTCTAAAGTCAGATACTTACACTCTACTTCTTTAGCATTTGTTGATATTTATCAAATTCAGCCTTAGCCACATTAATTATTTTTCTATATAAATCCTGATTAACTTCCATATCTGTATAACGAATAAACTCACCAGTTTTATCAAATGCTTTCGATTTCGCAGCAAATGGATTAACATGAGAGGCCACGCCAGCTTCCCGCCCAATGATTACTGCATCATGATATGGATTAACATAAAACAGATAGTAAGTACCTAAATGACTACCTCCAGATGCACAATAAGCCACAGGAACTAATCCATAATCCTTAAATGTACGCATAGAATATGCTGCTACTTCAGATACAACACCATCATTTATAGACATATCTGCAACAACCCAACCATTATAAGGACCGTAGCCCTCGCCTTTACCAACTATCTCAGATGTTCTTGCATGACAACTAAAAGCAATTGTGCTAATAGCTAGTAATGCTAATAATAACTTTTTCATTTAATTATTTCCCTCCTGAATCCTCTCAAATACTATATATATATATAGAATATCATATTTCATTTGACTCATAGTAGTATAATATATTTATAGGAACAAGGAGATGATATCTATGAAATTTACAAAACGTATACTCATCATGACTGCTTTAGCCGTAACCGCAGCTGTATCTACAGGATTTGCTTACGATTATGTATGCAATAACTCTCAGTATAATTGCAATACTAACACACAATACAACTGCAATAACAATGCAAACAATACTAACTATGCACCATGTAACAATAACAATCAAAACTATTGCGGTTCAAACTCTAATACTAGAGGATGTGGCGGATACAGAAGATAATAATATAAACACGATAAAGCCTATAGTACGATATATGTACTATAGGCTTTTGTCATATACTTTCAGAAGATAAGAAAAATATTAGAATAGTAACTATTAACAAATTTGGCTACTTATGCCCCACCAACTGATAGCTCATATCCACTAGTATTTTAAGTTTCTCTATATCTTCATACCCTTCAATATCCACCGAGATCCAGTGTGTTTTATTCATATGATACGCAGGATAGATTCCGTTTCCATGGATCAGATTAGGAATCAAGTCAGATTCGCATTTTAGATTGACTATATTCATAGGTTCATTTGTATCATGACCTACTTGATAGCCTTTAATAG
>URPT01000194.1 GCA_900549845.1 uncultured Veillonella sp.
AGCGGCTGGTTATGAACCTGGTAAAGACTTCAAATTAGCTCTTGATTCTGCATCTTCTGAATTCTATGAAGATGGCAAATACAATTTAGCTGGCGAAGGCAAAGTTAAAACAGCTGCTGAAATGGTGGAGTTCTACGAATACTTAGTAGGTAAATACCCAATCGTATCCATCGAAGATGGTCTTGCTGAAGAAGATTGGGAAGGCTGGAAATTATTGACAGATCGTCTTGGGGACCGCGTACAACTCGTTGGTGACGATTTATTCGTAACTAATACAAAACGTTTGGCTCGTGGTATTGAGCTTGGTGTAGGTAACTCTATTCTTGTAAAAGTAAACCAAATCGGTACTTTAACAGAAGCATTCGACGCTATGGAACTTGCTAAACGCGCAGGTTATACATGTGTAGTATCTCACCGCTCTGGTGAAACTGAAGATACATTCATTGCTGATATTGCTGTAGCTGTAAATGCTGGTCAAATTAAGACTGGTGCACCAGCTCGCTCTGAACGTGTAGCAAAATACAACCAATTGCTTCGCATTGAAGAAATGTTATACGAAACAGCACAATATAAAGGTAATGACGTTTTCTATAACTTAAAATAAAAATCGTCTTATCTAAAAGTCCAATAAGGGCGCCCTTCGGGGCGCCTTTTTTATATGTCATAAAATAGAAAAGTTTTCGCTTCGTGGATTTTTAAAAATAAAAAAGGGATTTTGGGGATGATGTCGAAACCTATAACGCCATACGCTAGTGTGAGGTAAAAACATACCGCAAGGTATAGGAGGTGACCATGTATGTAGACGTAACATTAGACGACATTATCCTATATGCTTTAGAACATCATGTGAGCGATATTCACTTTGATCCCACAAAAAGTGGTGTCCAAGTTCGGTTACGACAAGATGGATTACTACGAACAAATATGACTGTGTCTTCTGAAGAGGCTGAACATATTATCAACCGCATCAAGGTTTGTAGTGCATTAGATATTAGTGAAAAGAGATTGCCTCAAGATGGTCGATGGGCTTGGAGTCATAAGGACAAAGCCGTAACTATGCGCGTATCTACCTTGCCCAGCTTATATGGTGAGACTTTGGTCTGCCGACTTATGGGAAATGAAGGAAGTCACAAAGACTTAACAGCATTAGGTATGCGTGCAGATATTTTTGATCATATTGAAGGGCTATTAAAACGTCCTTATGGATTGTTACTTATCTGTGGACCTACGGGAAGTGGGAAGACTGCTACTTTATATGCGATGCTCCGCATGTTGAATTTAGAGGAAACAAAGCTAATTTGCCTTGAGGATCCTGTAGAGGCTGAAATAAAAGGAGCCATTCAAATTGGTATTAACGAAAAAATCGGTTTTACCTTTGCAAAAGGGTTAAGATCTGTACTGCGTCAAGATCCAGATACGATTATGATTGGTGAAATCAGGGATAAGGAGACTGCAGAGCTGGCCGTTAAATCTGCTTTAACAGGGCATCGAGTGTTATCTACAATTCATACTAACACAGCTATTGGTGTTGTAACGCGTCTCATGGATATGGGGGTAGAACCGTATTTAATACGGGCTACTTTAATGGGGGCAATAGCGCAACGTTTAGTTCGAAAATTTGATGGCACCACGTATCATGGACGAACTGCGCTTTTTGAATATTTAGAAATACCAACCAATTCAGTTCACTGGGATCAATTAGAAGCACATTTACTTTTGTCACTAGAGGATTCCGCTCGTGAAGCTGTATCTCAGCATGTTACATCGATAGAGGAGGTGCATCGTTGTGGACTCATGCTGTAATAGTGGAAATTTAGAAACCATTGTTGAACAAGCAATACAATTATCATCCACAGATATTCATCTACAATGTGGTGAGCCTATCTATTTGCGACATGGTGATGGATTGAAGGCTACTTCGTTTATATGTACCACTATCTTAATTGAAGATATTTTACGACGTTGTGGTATAGCCTCTTATGAATGGCAATCTCTCGATGAAGCTTGTTCCTGTTGTGGTGTACGTATTCGTGTTCATCTGTATCGAGCTAATCAAACTATATGTGGCACACTTCGCTTATTGTGTCATCAACAACTTAAACTGGATGATAATAGTGAAGGTCAACTCCTACAAAAATTATGTGAATCTCATGATGGTTTATTGCTCGTCTGTGGCCCTACAG
>URPT01000195.1 GCA_900549845.1 uncultured Veillonella sp.
CCTTGGTCAATTAAATGGCAAAATGAATCCAGCTTTAGGTGAAGAA
Source organism: uncultured Veillonella sp. (assembly GCA_900549845.1). Taxonomy (GTDB): domain Bacteria; phylum Bacillota; class Negativicutes; order Veillonellales; family Veillonellaceae; genus Veillonella. The sequence goes on from URPT01000195.1 coordinate 47, forward strand.
ATCCTTAGCGGCGTTAAAAACTTGCCTACATTGATTCATGAAATCTTTGAAGTAGACGAAGATATGAAAGCCTTTGCAAAACATTATGGCTTCAAATCTGATGCGTTCTTCTTGGGCCGTGCTATCGACTATGCAGTAGCGATGGAAGGTGCTTTGAAATTGAAAGAAATTTCTTACATCCATGCTGAAGCATATGCTGGTGGCGAATTGAAACATGGTACATTAGCTCTTATTGAAGAAGGCGTACCTGTTATCGCATTGGCTACACAAAAGGATGTGTACGATAAGATGATCAGCAACATCCGCGAAGTAAAAGCTCGTGAAGCGGTTGTAATCGGTATCGGCATGAAAGGTGACGAAGAATTATCTAAACACGTAGACCATACAATCTATGTTCCTCGTGCGAATAAATTCATCGCTCCAATTCTCGCTGTTGTACCATTGCAATTATTAGCATACTATGCAGCGATTACACGCGGCGCAGATGTAGATAAACCACGTAACTTAGCTAAATCTGTAACCGTAGAATAATATATATAACCAACAGTGCTTCGGCACTGTTGGTTTATTTCAATATAGGGAGACTATTATGGCAGTTATATTTTCCGGCATCCAACCAAGTGGTGAGTTAACACTTGGTAACTATTTGGGGGCTTTACGTAATTTCTTAGACTATCAAGATACTGACGAATGTTATTATTGTATCGTTAACCAACATGCAATCACTGTACCGCAAGATCCAAAAGAGTTATTCCAAAATACTCGTAATTTGGCTGCGTTGTACCTAGCGGTTGGCCTGGATCCTAAAAAGGTAACATTGTTCGTACAATCCGAAGTACCTGAGCACGTTAAACTCGGTTGGGTTATGCAATCTATCAGCTATGTTGGCGAATTAGAGCGTATGACGCAGTACAAAGATAAGTCTCAAAAGCAAGGTGACTCTATTCCTACAGCATTGCTTACGTACCCACCATTGATGGCGGCAGATATCTTGTTATATGGTACAAACTATGTTCCTGTAGGTGAAGACCAAAAGCAACATCTTGAATTGACTCGTAATTTGGCAGAGCGTTTTAACCGTAGATTTGGTGAAACTTTCGTAGTACCTGATATCAAGGTAGGCGAAGGTGGTGCTCGCGTTATGAGCTTACAAGAGCCTACTAAGAAAATGAGTAAATCTGATGATAACCAAAATGCTACTATTCGCCTTTTGGATGCACCAGATTTGATTGTGAAAAAATTGAAACGCGCTCAAACTGACTCTGATAATGCAGTGCGTTACGATAAAGAAAACAAACCTGGCATTTCTAACTTGATGGGCATTTACCGTGCTATCACAAAAGACAGCTATGAAGCTATCGAAGAAATGTATGCAGGTAAAGGTTATGGCGTATTTAAATCCGATATTGCAGACCTATTAGTGGCAACTCTTGAGCCAATCCAACAACGCTACAATGAATTGATTGCAAGCCCTGAACTCGATGTAATTCTCGATGAAGGTGCTGCTAAGGCTCATGCTAAAGCAAGTCAAATGTACCGTAAAGTTGAGCAAGCTATGGGCTTGTGCCGTAAATAAAATCATATAGTAGACTTTCAATTTGTGAGGTAAGCCATGACGAAACAAGAGGCAATGGAACGCTTTTCATCAGGTGCCGTACAACAGAGCTTAGAAATACATCGTGGAATTCAGTGGGCCGGTCGTATCATCGGTCTATTGGTTTGCGCCTTAATTGTAAAATATATGCCGTCCGATTGGGCTGAGCGTATATTGTATTATCTGTTGTTACTTCTTATATTGTGGACCCTTCATAGATTAGGTGAAAGTCAAGCTTTTATCTGTGAAAAGGGCCTCGTGTTAAAACGTAGGCCTTTTTCTGTGAAAGAATACTTTCACAGTCTCTTTCATGGGGATGAATATTTTGTCTTTGTCGATTATGAGCATATTATTGGGTTTACCGAAGGTTGGCGTGAATTGCAGGCTATGAATGGTCATGGTGGTATTTATGTCATACCCTTAGACCTCGCGCAGGTAGGGTATAAAGATAAAATGGCCATGATTGAAGCTATTAATAAGCATTCAAATCTTTAAAATATAGGTTATACAAATGC
>URPT01000196.1 GCA_900549845.1 uncultured Veillonella sp.
AAGCACTAGATAAAATTGGTGCTGGTGACCAAGGTATGATGTTTGGTTATGCATCCAATGAAACACCTGAACTTATGCCTATGCCTATTTCTTTAGCTCATCGTTTATCTCGTCGTCTTACAGAAGTTCGTAAAGATGGCACGTTAACATACCTTCGTCCAGATGGTAAAACTCAAGTTACTGTTGAGTATGTTGATGGTAAACCAAAACGTATTGATACAATCGTTATTTCTACGCAACATAGTCCTGAAGTAACTCAAGAACAAATTAAAGCAGATTTGAAACGCTTTGTTATCGATGCAGCGTTGCCTGCTGAATTTGTTGATGAAAATACAAAATACTTCATCAACCCAACTGGCCGTTTCGTAATCGGTGGCCCTCATGGTGATGCTGGTTTGACTGGCCGTAAAATTATCGTAGATACTTATGGTGGTATGGCTCGTCATGGCGGCGGTGCTTTCTCTGGTAAAGATCCATCTAAGGTAGACCGCTCTGCAGCATATGCTGCTCGTTATGTAGCTAAAAACGTTGTTGCAGCAGGTCTTGCTGATAAATGTGAAGTACAAGTTGCTTACGCAATTGGCGTTGCTCATCCTGTATCTATCTTAGTTGATACTTTTGGTACAGGTCATGTTGAGGAAACTAAAATTCAAGAACTCGTTAAGAAACATTTCGACCTTCGTCCAGCAGGTATTATTGAAATGCTTGATTTGTTAAAACCTCATTATCGCAAAACTGCAGCATATGGTCACTTCGGTAGAACTGATGTAGATTTACCTTGGGAACGTACTGACAAAGCAGCAATTTTAAAAGCTGAAGCTGGCTTATAATACAAAAGGTCTTAGTAGAATTTCTACTGAGACCTTTTATAGTAAATGAAAGGAAATAGTGTATGCGTGTCGCAAAAGTTATTATTAATAGACCTGCTAAACAACTTCATAAACCATTAAGCTACCTAATGCCTGAAAAGTTTGGGAATGTCTTACCTGGCACACGTGTACTTATTCCATTAGGCAATAGTCGTGAAGAGGGTATTCTAATTGGTTATGAAGAATTATTAGAACCCCCTGAATTTAAATTACGAAATATTGTTCAAGTATTAGACAATGAACCTTGGTTTACCCCTGAAATGATGGACACTGCTCGTCGTTTAAATGAATATTATTTATTCTCTTATGGCGATGCACTACGTTTATTTACGGTTAATAAAACCCTTAAATCCTATGAAGCACCTAAGGAAGAGTGGCTTGTTGTTACGCCTGCTTTTTCTGTAGAACAATTTAGTGAGCGAAAAAAGAAGCAACGAGAGTTAGCTAAATATTTATTTGAAGTAGGTGGTGCATCAAAAGCTTTATTATTGGCCAAAGGATTTTCACGTATGGTAATTAAACAAGTGAGTGAAGCTCAGGGAATTACCATTGAATCTAGATTTAAAGCTACAAAGACTACCTTTGATGAACTGTTTACAGAAGAAGTAAATATACCATTAACTGATGCACAACAAGCGGTATATGAGCCGATTCAAAAGGCGATGAATTCACATCAACATAAAACCTTTTTATTGCATGGTGTAACAGGTAGTGGTAAAACGCAACTATATTTAAAAGCCACAGCAAAATGTATAAGTCAAGATAAGATGGCTATTATACTGGTTCCAGAAATTATTCTGACAGATCAAATTGTACGGCGCTTTGTAGAAACTTTTGGTGATGAAGTTGTAGTATTTCATAGTAAATTGACGGTCCAACAACGCAATAATAACTGGGAGCGTTTACGTCGTAAGGATAGTCATATTATTATTGGTGCTCGATCAGCAGTTTTTGCTCCAGCAGAGGATATTGGTCTTATCGTAGTCGATGAAGAACATGATACATCTTATAAGCAAGAGGACATGGTTCGTTACCATGCGAGAAATGTTGCATTATGGCGTGGAGAAGCACATGGTTGTCCTGTAATACTAGGTTCCGCTACACCAGCTGTTATTTCTTATTATAAAGCTAAGCAAGGGGAGTATCAGTTGCTAGAGTTGCCGCACCGTATTTTTGAACAACCCATGCCAAAGGTAACGATTGTTGATATGAAGGAAGAAATTCTTCATGGAAATTACTCCGTTTTTTCTGATGCCATGAGTCGCTTAATTCAACATACATTAGA
>URPT01000197.1 GCA_900549845.1 uncultured Veillonella sp.
ATATGGTTCCTTATTATATCCGTCGCTCTGAAGCAGAGGTTTTATGGGAGGAACGACATAAGGATAATCCTGAAATGTTAAATCAAAATCCTACTGTGGTAGTGACTGAAGCGGCAGGAGCAGAATAATGGAGATTCGGTTAGCGACTATCGATGATGCTCAGGTCATTTATGATATAGAACAGCAGTCCTTTTCAGTTCCATGGAGTTTGGAATCTGTACTTGCTGAACTTGAAGGGACCGATAATAAATTATATATGGTTATTTGCGAAGATAATCATATTGTTGGTTATGCTGGTGCTTGGCTCGTATATGATGAAGGACAAATAACAAACATTGCCATTATTCCTTCTGCTCGTGGTAAGGGATATGGGTCAGAACTTACTAAACAATTAATAGATGAATGTTTCAAGAGAGGTATGCATGAAATCTTCTTAGAGGTACGCATATCCAATTTGCCCGCCTTAGCGATGTATAGAAATCTTGGATTCTCTGTTAAAGGGATTCGTAAAGATTATTATTCAGAGCCAAAAGAGGATGCTTATATTATGTCTCTTGTTTCAGAGGAAATAGAATGAGTATATACACATTAGCCTTGGAAAGTAGTTGTGATGAAACATCTGCATCTGTCTTAAAGGATGGTCGCACTGTTTTATCTAATGTAATTTCTAGCCAAGTGCCTATTCATAGAAAATTTGGTGGTGTTGTGCCAGAAATCGCATCACGTCACCATATAGAACAAGTTATACCAGTTATAGATCAAGCGCTACGCGATGCAAATGTAACGTTACAAGATATTGACCATATTGGTGTTACCTATGGTCCTGGTCTCGTAGGGGCCTTATTGGTTGGTGTAGCAGCTGCGAAGGGATTATCCTTTGCTACAGATATTCCTTTGGTGCCAGTTCACCATATGGAAGGTCATATTTTTGCTAACTTCTTAGCTAATCCAGAATTAGAACCTCCATTTTTGAGTCTCGTTGTATCTGGTGGTCATACCATGTTAGTTCATGTGAAAGGCTATGAAGAGTTTGATATTCTTGGTCAGACTCGTGATGATGCAGCGGGTGAAGCATTTGATAAAATTGCTCGTGTTATGGGCTTTCCTTACCCAGGTGGCCCTCATATTGATGCACTTGCCCTTGAAGGTAATCCAGATGCAATTGAATTTCCAAAGGCTTTAAGTGAGCCTGGTAATTTTGAATTTAGTTTTAGTGGTTTAAAGTCTGCTGTATTAAATTATCTAAATAGTAAGCAACAGAAGAATGAACCTATTAATCAAGCCGATGTTGCCGCATCCTTCCAAAAGGCTATTGTTGATGTATTAGTTGAAAAAACACGAGACGCCGCACATACATTGGGGGAAACTCGGATTACTATAGCTGGTGGTGTTTCTGCTAATAAAGGTTTACAAGCAGCACTACAAGTGATGTGTGAAAAGGAAGGCTTTACCTATTACAAGCCTCATAAAATTCTGTCCACCGATAATGCTGCTATGATTGGTTGTCGTGCCTATTATATGGCTCAAGCTGGTAAATTCGCCGATTTAACATTGAATGCAAAACCGAGTGTTGAAATTGGTCATGTATCTTGGAAAGAGGATTAATTGTGGATATCGGTCAAGATATTTTAAATACAACACCATTAGGTCCCTTACAAACCTCATTACTAGAGCATATTAGTAAACTTATATCCTTTGGCGAGTCATTGACCCGTCAAAGGATACAGATTTTTACGCCTCTTCTAGAAAAACCACAAGGTGATATGCAGCAACGTGCAGATATGCTATGCATTGAACGGAGCGAGCAAGGAGTTATTACTCGACAATTAAAAGGAAATAATACGTGGCATTCTATGATGGGAAATGGTCAACCTCTTATTGGGATAGAGCATGATCAACGACAACATGTTTTTCCTGTTGTCGACAATGGTGGTCGTATTATTGGGGGGATAGCTTTTACAGTATCTCCATCTATTAAAAAAAATCAATATGAACAAGAATATATCTTATCTGATACGATGCAACGGCTTATGCTAACTGCTACAGATGAGCAAATACAATCGTATGAACCAATCTCATATTTTGACGGTTTAATTATTTTTGATGATTCTCATCGAATTCTGTATGGTAATGAGGCGGCTGT
>URPT01000198.1 GCA_900549845.1 uncultured Veillonella sp.
AAACCATTTTTGGTTATCCCTACGGCGGACAACCATATAGTCAGGGTATCTCTCCCAGGGATAATCAACATCGCAGACATATTCTTGTTGTATGTACCTAAGTAATTCATTACGATTCATAATTTCCTACCGCGTTTTATAAAAGTCCATATCGAACATATCTTTTGGTATAGCTGCCATACCTGGTAGACTTCTTGAGTATTTATCTGCATCATTTGCATTATCTACATATTGAACTATGTCACGCAGATCTTTTGCTGGCGTCTTATAATCAAAGTCCGCCATTATAAAGTGTGTATACAAATATTTATCGTCATACAGCGATTGAATGTACATTCTAGATGTAGAACGTTCTACCTCCATATAGATGGCCGGAGTAGCATCATTCCATACAGTAGCGTATTGGATTGGTTTATAATCAGAATAAGGCTTATACATAATGAAATGTTGTATTAATTTAGAGTTAATTTTATGGCGATTTGCTAACTCCTCTGGCCGTAACTCTCTGACCATAATGCCTTCACGATAACTTTTACCATCATAAATATAAATTGCATCATTATCCGGACCATGATATGTCAAATTACTTGATTTTAATGTTTGGAATGTAAATCCATTTATAGTTATCGGTTTAGTTTTGGAAAGTAACTGTTTAGCTGGTTCAATAGATGGTAAAACATAATTAACTAATGGAGACATTAATTCTTTATACACATATTCCTGATCATGTTTCTTTAACAGTTCTACTTCTCTTTTTTTAGACAAATCATAACTTATACGATAATACATAGAAGGCTCTGATTTAACGCTAAAGTTAATTGCCCCTTCTAAAGCACCAGTTTGCGTTGGACTAATCTCCCATGTAGCATGTTTAATAGTAGGATATGAAAAGGAGTTTCCTTTTATGGAGTTTTCATTATCCCTACGAATGGTATAATGTAAATTTCCATCAATCAAAAGAATATTTCCTTTTTTAACATCTGTAGTTAATGGGTCCCCTTCCACAGTTTTACCAAACTGACTACTCACAGGCATCGTAAATTTAATATTTGCACCATTACCTTTAAGAATAAAAACAGAGGACGAGAAATTTACGGAATGATTCAGTTCCTCAGTAATGTATACTAACTCATCCATTGACCATTTTCCAGGCATATTGTTAGTATATTTTGCCTTAATTTGACTACCTACATCTACTTCCATATCCTTAGCAGTTTTATCAACTTTACGATAGTTTTGATACGCATCCTTTGAAATTGATGGATCTGCACCGGGAATATTCACATCAACAGCATAACTAGATACACCAACAGCACTTAATATTACAGCACTTAGTAATAATCGTTTTAACATATACAGCTCTCCATAAAATAGTAATCTATAAAACAATTTTCTTTAATTTAGTTCTTAACTGGTATCATATTTTCAAAACTTGTACCATATGCTTCTTTAAAAATATAATTTCCCACTACGTATTTAGGATCATGTAAAGCTACATCAACATATTGTTCTGCCCTATTATTAGAACTTGCAAAAGGTATACCTTCATAATTAAAGTCTTCTATACTATTCATAGTCAATCTCATACCAGAACGAGCTTGTTTGGCATAAATAAGCAAAGAATAATCTTGTGAATACTGTGGTACACGCAATATGCTAGCTACTGTATAGCTTATATCATATCGATATGTAACTAAAACCTTATGAATATATGGATTAAGTCTATAACTATTTTTATTTTCAACCTCATATACAACTGCTTGAACTTTATAAATAGATTGATCTTCTTCAATACTTTTAATAGAACTCTTATCTACAAAATATGTGATAGAATTCTTACCTGTAATAATAGGAATATTATTTTTATTAATCTTTATATCTTGCATAGATATAGCCTGAATGGTAACACTATACAAGACAATAATAAAATGATAAGTATTTTTTTCATTATATTTCCTTCTCTCTTATCTATTTACATAAACTTTTATAATTTATAACTCTAGAATATCACATAATGAACTATTTCTTTCATTATATTAAAGCCTGTAATACTCAACATAAGTATTACAGGCTTTTTTATGACTATTTCAAATTTCTATCAGAACTCAATCTACCAATATATTATTTTATAACCATTCAT
>URPT01000199.1 GCA_900549845.1 uncultured Veillonella sp.
TACCTGCTGAAATCGCTGAAGCCGTTCGTGCGTATGGTCACGATAAACTTGATGCAGCAGTTCGTTGTGCAGATAAACAACAACGTGATGCACAAGAAAGCGAAGTACGTGCAGATGTATTAGCTCACTTTGAAGAAATCTATCCAGATAACTTGGCGGATGTAAATAAAGCATTTGACGCAATGACAAAAGAAATCGTTCGTCATATGATTACTGTTGAAAAAATCCGTCCAGATGGCCGTAAGCTTGATGAAGTACGTCCTATCTCTTGCCGTACAGGTGTATTACCTCGTACACATGGTTCTGGCTTATTTACACGTGGTCAAACTCAAGTATTGAACGTTGCTACTGTAGCACCATTGTCTGAAACTCAAACAATTGATGGCATTGGTTTAGAAACAGAAAAACGTTATATCCACCACTATAATTTCCCATCCTTCTCCGTAGGGGAAACTCGTTCTTCCCGTGGCCCTGGTCGTCGTGAAATTGGTCATGGTGCGTTGGCTGAACGTGCATTGGTACCTGTAATTCCTAGCGAAGAAGAATTCCCATATGCATTGCGTCTAGTATCTGAAGTATTGGAATCTAATGGTTCTAGCTCCATGGCATCTGTATGTGGTTCTACATTATCTTTGATGGATGCTGGTGTACCTATTAAAGCTCCTGTAGCTGGTATTGCAATGGGTCTTGTAACACAAGGTGAACACTACACAATCTTAACAGATATTCAAGGTATGGAAGATGCTCTTGGCGATATGGACTTCAAGGTTGCTGGTACAGCTAAGGGCGTAACTGCTATTCAAATGGATATCAAGATTTCTGGCTTGTCCCGTGAAATCCTTCATGAAGCATTAGAACAAGCTCATAAAGGCCGTATGCATATTATGGGCATCATGCTTGATACAATTTCTGAACCACGTCAACAAATGTCTCAATACGCTCCACGTATTATTACAATGAAAATTGATCCAGATAAGATTCGCGATGTAATCGGTTCTGGCGGTAAAGTAATTCGTGGTATCATCGATGAAACAGGTGCAAAAATTGACATCGAAGATGACGGTACAGTATTCATTGCTTCTGTAGACCAAGAAGGTGCTGCTAAAGCTCAACAAATCATCGAAAACCTTACTAAAGAGGTTGAAGTAGGTGAAGTATACCTTGGTAAAGTAACTCGTTTGATGGCCTTTGGTGCTTTCGTAGAGGTATTACCAGGTAAAGAAGGTCTTGTACACATTTCCAAGCTCGCAAAAGAACGTGTTGAAAATGTAGAAGATGTAGTAAATGTAGGCGATGAGATTATGGTAAAAGTTATCGAAATCGATAAACAAGGCCGTATCAACTTGTCCCGTAAAGATTGTTTAAAATAAGAGGTGTTACATGGATATTCGTGGCTTTGAAGTAGTTTCTGCTTTTGAAGAACAAGATATCAATTTACCAACCCGTAAAACAACAGAAAGCGCAGGTTACGATATTGAATGCGCTGAAGCTGTTACATTAGAACCAGGTCAAGTAGTATTAGTGCCAACAGGTATTAAAGCTTTCATGGCATACGATGAATATCTTGCCATTCACATTCGTTCTAGCATGGCCATTAAACGCCATCTAGCACTTGTAAATAGCACAGGCATTATCGATAGCGATTACTACAACAATGAGGATAACGAAGGTCATATCATGATCGCTCTACTCAATTATGGTAAAGAAACAGTTTCCCTTGAAAAAGGTGAACGCGTTGCGCAAGGTATTTTCTCTAAATACCTTATCACTAACGATGACGATGCTACAGGCGTACGTACAGGTGGTATCGGTAGCACTGGTACAATGTAAACTACATATAATTCTGAATAGAATGGTGAAAGTCGCTCAACTGATGTTGGGCGGCTTTTTATAATTATATTTAGTTATAATTATATTAAGTTATGAATTATATATATTTATTTCTCTGTGTGGTATCATAATAGTTATAAACATTAAGGAGGCTATTATGGCAATTAGCAAAGAGATACAAAAGTCTAGCGAAATGAAATTTGATGGTAAACTAATTAAAGTTACTTATGATATAGCTGATGTAAATGGTAATGAAGAATAGTAGAAGATTGTTTATCATCTTTTGGCAACGGCTATTGTAGTTGTT
>URPT01000200.1 GCA_900549845.1 uncultured Veillonella sp.
AGTAGATGGTGAAAGCCCTGCTTGCACTGATGAAAATCATAACAAGGCCGTCAAGGTACGTGCTATCGTTAAGACTACTGGAAAAACGGGCGTTGAAATGGAGGCCCTTACAGCTGTTCAAGTGGGTTTACTCACCGTATACGATATGTGTAAGGCCATTGATAAAGGCATGATTATGGGCCCTACATACCTCGTAGAAAAAGAAGGCGGTAAAAGTGGACATTTTGTGCGTTCCTTTGTAGAATAATATAGATATAAAGAATAGGGGAACGAAAATGGAAATAGTACTTTATGAGCCAGAAATCCCTGGCAATACAGGAAATATAGCGCGTTTATGCGCAGCTAATCACATGACCCTACATCTTATCAAACCTCTTGGGTTTTCCATTGATGATAAGCACGTAAAACGAGCTGGTCTCGATTATTGGCATTTGGTAGATGTACAGGTACATGAAAATATTCAAGAGTTGTATGAGAAATATCCTGATCGCAGATATTTCTACGCTACTACAAAGGCAAAGCATACCCACTCTGAGGTAAAGTATGAAATCGGGGATATGCTCGTATTTGGCCCTGAATCAAGAGGCTTGCCTGAAAGCTTATTAGAAGGTGTTGAAGAAACATGCATTCGCATACCAATGGTAGATGAGGCGCGTTCTTTAAACTTATCTAACGCAGTAGCCATTATTGCGTATGAAGCTATGCGCCAACTTGATTATCCAGATCTTAAAGCCGAAGGCAACTGGATTCAACCTAAATAAATATACTTTCACCATTGAGATATATACAATAAATATGTGTTAGAAATCCTACCCAATCTACATGAGAGGTAGTATTTTGACAGGTGTTGTTAGAGGAGGATATTATGAACTACGATAAAGCTCATGATTTAGCTCACGCTATGCGTGAATCCGAAGAGTACAAAGAATTAATGGCAGCTCAAGAAGCTTTGAAAGCTGACGCAGTAGCAGCGGCGTTGGTACGCACATTTATGGCACAACAAATGCAATGGGAATACGCAAAGTTGTCTGGTGCACCAGAAGCTGATGAATTGCAAAAGAAACAAGAGGAAATGATGCCTCAAATTCAAGAAAATGCTGCAGCGGCTGCTTATTTACAAGCACAAATGCGTTGGAGCCAAATCTCTAATGATATTTATAAAATCATTAGCGAACCAATCACTGAGGGGATGAAAGTGTTAGATCATGGCGAACAACAACAACCAAAACATTAAGGCCTTAAAAGAAGCCTTATTAGAGAAATTACCTAGTACACGTGTACGAGAACAGGAACTGCTTTGTCATCATACGACATTTAAAATTGGTGGTCCTGCTGATTTATTTATTGAACCTACGACAATGGATGAATTGAGCTTTACGCTACGAACCATTCACGAATTACAAGTGCCTGTAACTATTATTGGTTGCGGCTCCAATATTTTGGTGAAAGATGGTGGTATTCGCGGTGCTGTCGTATCGGTTCGACATATGACACAAATCATGGATTGCAATGATAATGTATTATGCATTGGTTCTGGTTATATGTTAAAAGATGCTTCTGAATTTGCTTGGGAAAACGGACTATCTGGCCTTGAATTTGCCATTGGTATTCCAGGTACACTTGGTGGTGCTGTATTTATGAATGCAGGTGCTTATGACGGGGAAATGAGCCATGTGGTCACTTCAGTACTAGCTGTAGACTTCGAGGGCAATATTAAGGAGTACGATGCATCTCACTTAGATTTTGGATATCGTCATAGCGTATTCCACGATAATCATGAGGTTATTGGGGAGGTTATTATGACGTTACAACCTGGTGATAAGGATGCTATTAAGGCTCGCATGGATGAGCTCACAGAAAAGCGTGAATCTAAACAACCTTTAGAGTATGCTAGCGCGGGTTCAACCTTTAAGCGCCCACCAGGATATTTTGCAGGTACTTTGATTGAACAAACAGGTCTTAAAGGATTATCTGTTGGTGATGCACAAGTATCTCATAAGCATGCTGGCTTTGTTATCAACACTGGTAATGCTAAAGCTAAAGATGTACTTGATCTTATCAAAGAGGTACAAAAACGCGTATATGATCAACATGGTGTACATCTG
>URPT01000201.1 GCA_900549845.1 uncultured Veillonella sp.
CAACCCGGTCAGCATATTCTTCAGCACTGATTAAGGTGAACTGACCTTCTTGATACCACTTGGCCATCAATGTATTTTTAACGATATATAAGGCATGTAATTTAACTTGATCTACGCCAAGAGCTGACAAAATACGGGCTCCTTCAATAGTATCCTTCATAGTATCCCATGGAAGATTAACTATCATATGTGTTGTTACATTAAATCCATATCTCTTAATGCGTAGTACAGCATCAATAAACTGGGCTAAATCATGGCCACGATTAATCTTCTCTAATGTATCATAATTGACCGTTTGCAAGCCTAATTCAATATAAATATCCTTTTGAAAGCGATCTCTAATATCAGCTAAAATGTCTAAGTATTCATCGGCAATACAATCTGGTCGCGTTGCAATAGCAATGCCTACTGCTTCATCAATACAGCCTTGCTCCATATAGCTTTTAAAATCATCAAGTCCCAAATAGGTATTACTAAAGTTTTGATAATAAGGTATGAATTTTTTCGCCTTGTATTTTGGACCTATGTGGGCAATGTTTTCCTCTAATTGCATGCGCACTGTCATCCACGCAGGACGATTTTCATAACCAGCACCAATTTCTCCGCAGAAGGTGCAGCCTCCTACGCCAGCCGAACCGTCCCGATTAGGACAAGTCAGGGGCAACGCCACAGGCAGTTTATAAACCTTTTCCCCATAGGTTTCTTTATAATATTTAGATACCATGCGGTATCGTTTTGGTCTCGTTGTATCGGTCATAACACTCCTATTTAACTAACCAATCATCGCTTGTTATGTAATATTTCAACTATAAAAAATTACTATTATTTTATATTATTAACAAGCCTCTATTTCAGGACGTATAAAGGGTTTTACCTCTTTATTAACGTCGATAACTACTGTAAATGGTGTATTAGGTACATTCTCTATGCCTAATACATGTGCCGTTTCCTCAGACATTGGCATTTCCACATATTGTTGGCGAATCTTACGCCATTCTTTGAAGGTATAGTTTGGAATATACTGAGATGCAATCTCTTCGTTGCGCCAGAATGCTTCCCCTTCTTGTAAAAGCTCTTTTGTCTGCTTCGGTAAGCCAACGGCTTCGCTGCGAACCTTACCACGATAACTTACAAGTGTATCGTACTGTAATAATTCAGCTGCAACAGTATCGCCCTTAGACAAGAAGAAATTATACAAAAACTCAATTTGGTCGATATCTTTCAAATTAACCTTATGATTTCCAGCATCGAGCCAAGCCTGTGTCATTTCACAGAAATAGGTGAAAGCATCTTTTTTAGGCTCCACTTTAGAAGGATTATACTTTTTCATAGGCGGTACATGATTTCTTGCGATATCTTCACCAGTTATGGATGTATCAGTATGTTCCTTAATAAGCTTGCTGCCAATATAGCCAAAGACAGTTCTAAAACGCTCACTATTATAGAAGCGTTCAAATACATCTTCAAAATGCTTTAAGAAACGTACGTCTTTATATGGCAATACATGAGTGCTCAAAACCTCATAAGGTGCTAAAGGATCACTAATATATTGGTATTCCTCCATGCGGCGTACACCAGACCCTTTTAATAATTTCAAGAAACCTATTTGTAGCGCATGAGGTTGTAAGCTAAATAAATCGTTAAAGGATAATCCAAATCTCGCTTTATTTTCGTAAGGTAAGCCTACAATTAAGTCCATATGTACATGTGTGCGTCCCGCCTCAATAATAGGGCGAATTGCCTTTTGAATGTACGGCCAATCATTATATCGATTAATAGCATCTAAGGTTTTCTTATGTGTACTTTGTACGCCCACTTCTATTTGAATACGGCCTGGTGGTGTTTCACAGAGAATATTTGTTTCCCATTCCGTCATGAGCTCAGGTTCCATTTCTAAATGGAAGTTAGTCTCTGTATTAGCATCTCGCATAAATTCCATCAATGGACGATGATGATGTGGTGCACAGTTAAAGGTTCTATCTACGAATTTAACCTGTTTCACCTTGTGATCGATAAACCATTGTAACTCTTTGAAGGTTCTCTCCTGTGGGAAGAACCGCACTGTATTCTTATTACCAGATAAACAATACTGACAGGAGAA
>URPT01000202.1 GCA_900549845.1 uncultured Veillonella sp.
TCCTTATTCGAAGAAGGCCAAGAAGCTATCGCTACAGATCTTGTTATGGAAGCACGTGTAGCAGGGGCTAAATTATTGACTCCAATTGATGCAGTAGTAGCTGATGCTTTCAGCAACGATGCTAATACTAAAATCGTTGACGTTGAAAATATTGAAGATGGTTGGATGGTTCTAGATATCGGTCCTAAAACACGTGAGCTATATGTAGAAGCATTGGCGCCAATGAAGACTATTATTTGGAATGGTCCTATGGGCGTATTTGAAATGGAAAACTTTGCAGCTGGTACTAATGCAGTAGCAAAAGCTGTAGCTGAATCCGATGCGATGACTATCGTTGGTGGTGGCGACTCTGTAGCGGCTATTGAAAAAAGTGGCTTAGCAGATAAAATTAGCCATATCTCTACAGGTGGTGGTGCATCTTTAGAATTCTTAGAAGGCAAAATTCTACCAGGTATTGCTGCATTGTCTGAGGCATAATATGAGAAAACCCATTATTGCAGGAAATTGGAAAATGAATGGCACCATTGCGTCTGGATCTATTCTGATCGAAGCGTTTAACAGCGTGTTACAAGATATGGAATTATCCTGTGATGTAGTTGTTTGCCCTCCTTTCACAGCTATCGAACGTGCTGTAGCACTAACACGAGATACAGCTATTGAAGTAGGCGCACAAACTATGGATTATCATGATGCTGGTGCATTCACTGGTGAAATTTCACCACTTATGCTTACAGAGGTAGGCGTCAATTATGTTATTATTGGTCACTCTGAACGCCGTGAATATTATGGTGAAACAGATAAGACGGTAAATGCAAAAATTAAAAGTGCATTCCATCATAATTTGACACCTATTGTCTGTGTTGGTGAAAGTTTAGAACAACGTGAGGCCGGTCATACTCTAGACTGGATTACGTCTCAACTTAAAGGGGCTTTGGTTGACGTTCCTAAGGAACAAGTTAGTCAATTGATTATTGCGTACGAACCAATTTGGGCTATCGGCACAGGTAAAACAGCAACTGCTGATCAAGCTGAAGAGGTATGTAAAGAAATTCGTGATTACATTCGTTCTTTATATGATGATGAGACTGCTGATGCCGTGCGTATCCAATATGGTGGTAGTGTTAAATCCGAAAATGCTCGTGAAATCCTTGGGGAACCAAATATTGATGGTGCCCTTGTAGGTGGTGCATCTTTAGTAGTTGATGAATTTATTGATATTATTAAAGCGGCGAATCAAGTAAACGCTTAATATGAGGTTAAAAATGGCTAAATTAAAGGCTCCCGTAATGCTAGTTATCCTAGATGGATTTGGCATGGGAGATCAATCAGATACAACCAATGCTGTAGTACAGGCGAAGCCGCACTGTTTTAATCAATTATGGGATACGTATCCACATACAAAATTAGAAGCATCAGGACTAGCGGTAGGCCTTCCAGAAGGCCAAATGGGGAATTCTGAGGTTGGCCATTTAAACCTGGGCTCTGGTCGCATTGTGTACCAAGATTTAACTCGTATTACTAAAGACGTTGAATCTGGTGAGTTTTATAATCGCCCTGTTATAAAGGAACTATATGAAGTAGGCAAAAAACAAAGCTTACATCTTATCGGCCTAGTTTCTGATGGTAATGTGCATTGCTCCTTAGAACATATCAAGGCTGTTATTAAAGGCGCTCATGACAATGGTATTGAACATGTATATGTACATGCATTGCTCGATGGTCGTGATGTAGCCCCTCAATGTGCACAAGGCTATTTAAAAGACTTAGAAGCGTATATGGCAGAGTTGAACTGTGGCAAGATTGCTACCGTGAGCGGTCGTTACTATGCAATGGATCGTGATAATCGTTGGGACCGTGTAGAACTTGCTTACAATGCGATTGTAAATGGTCAAGGTGAAAGAGCCGCATCAGTCTGTGAAGCGGTGCAACAGTCCTATGATAAAGATGCAGCAGATGAGTTTGTTCTTCCTACAGTAATTGATGCTGAAGGAACAATCAAAAGTGGTGACGCTGTAATCTTCTGTAACTTCCG
>URPT01000203.1 GCA_900549845.1 uncultured Veillonella sp.
TAATCTTCCCACAGGAACTACCCCCATTTTAATATATTCAGGGGGCAATAAATCCATTACAACAGGATGCTTTGCATCCTCCACAGCTGTAACATAGCCTTTGGGTTTATGAAATTTTACATAATACTGCTGCTTAGTATTAACCACTTGTCCATCAACTGTTATTACATCAGATTCAATATCAACGTGGATATCTTTTTTTGTTGTTATTTCACCATTAATAGTAACTCTTTGATCCTTTAAGAGTTGATGAACTTCTTTTCGACTGCCATAAGCTTTATTAGCTAATAATTTATCGAGTCGCATCATACATGTCCTTGGAGTAATTCAACATGAGCTGTATCATTGAGCAAATTCAAAATATTATGATCGTATTCGCCCATACCATTATAGAAAATACGGTTAATAGCTGTATTACCTTGGCTAAAATTCCAACAATGACTAATAGAAATATCTAATAATTTACATAATAAGGTTCTAATTGTTCCGCCATGACATGCTATTAAAAGAGTTTCTTCCTCATCATTAACATTGAGGAATTCTTCCAGACCTGCCCAGGCACGATCTTGTAAATCTTTAAAGCTTTCACCATTTGGTACTTTTACAAGATGAGGCCGCAAATACATCTCATCAATAAGGCCGGGCCAACGTGCTTCAATATCTGAAAATAGCATAGCTTCCCAGTCACCAAAATTAAGCTCTCGCAATCGTTTATCTACTGTGATAGATGTTGTGCGGTCACCTCGAATCGTTTCGGCTGTAACTAAGGCACGACTTAAATCACTAGATAAGATACGGTCAAAGGTAACATCTTTAAGGGCATTAGCACATGCTTTAGCTTGATTCAAACCGTTTTCATTGAGGGGAATATCTGTAATACCTTGATATTTCCCCATTTTATTCCAATCAGTTTCGCCATGGCGCACAATATATAATGTCTTCATAATCTTCCTATACTTTCAAAATATCTGTTAGTTTCTCTACTAATTTGATATTAGTATCATGATCTTTAATAGCAATACGTACCCATTGATTATTGAGACCTACATAAGAGTCACAATTGCGTACAATCATGTTATCTCTCTTTAGATTTTCATTAATCGTATTAGCTGTAATACCTTCATGATTTACTTTGAACAAGATAAAATTGGCGGACGGTGGATATACGGTAATCCCTTCTATTGCATCTAATGCATTATACATAAATGCTCTTTCCTCATTTAATTCTTGCTTTGTTCTTTTTATATAATCAACATCATTCAAAGCAGCCTCTGTATAAGCTTGCGCTAATGTGTTTACAGACCAACTAGGGATATATTGCTGTAATTGAGTAATTAATGTTTTGTTAGTAAAAGCGGCACCAATGCGTAAACCAGGTACAGCATAGAATTTTGTGAGGGAATGAACTACGATGATATTATCGAATTCATTTACTAAAGAGCGCATAGAATGCTCATTATCTTGTAACGGATCATTTCCAACAAAATCGATAAATGATTCATCTATAACAAGTAAGCTATTTGCATCTTTCAACATGCTCGCTACAGTGAGAATATGATCTTTATCAAGTAATGTACCATCTGGATTATTAGGATTACCTAAAAATACAATGATGCGACCATCTTGCCCTTTTAGTTCAGCTGCAAAGGTTTCCAATGCCAAATATGGTACCTCAAAATAAGGTTTTCCATTATCATCTTCCCGAGGTCGATAAAAAATATCACGTACAGGAATCTTACTTGCTTCAAGAGCCTCTTTATACTCAGAAAATCCTGGTGCTGGTACAAAAGCACCTGTATATCCAGGTAAACGGCAAATAGCATATAATAGCTCGGCTGCACCATTACCAACTATAATTTGATTCTTATCCATCCCATATGTATCAGCAATAGCATTTAATACATCATCATTATCTGAAACAAAGATTGCCGATACGGGATTGAGCATATCAACAAGCGGTTCAAATTACAGTAATGTTGTAATAATGGACTCATCAACGAAAACA